>NZVQ01000010.1 GCA_002701525.1 Fidelibacterota bacterium
CAAAAACAACATGGTGATAAAATTTAAAATTTAAATAAGATAGATGATCAATAATTGCATCATGAATAACAAAAAATAGACCGCCACAAATTATTCCTGATGAGGATGTTATTCAGAGCCTTCCTGCTGATGGAGGTGAATATTGGAATAGATTGATATTTGAGAAAAGTCCATATCTTCTTCAGCATGCAGCCAATCCAGTTGAATGGTATCCATGGGGTCAAGAAGCATTTGACCTAGCTAAAAAATTAGATAAACCGATATTTTTATCAATTGGCTACACAACATGTCATTGGTGCCATGTAATGGAGCATGAATCATTTGAAGATAAAGAAGTCGCAAAAGTAATGAATGAAACATTTATTAATGTTAAGGTCGATAGAGAAGAGCGTCCGGATATTGATAATGTATATATGCAAGTAACTCAAATGATGACAGGCAGAGGTGGATGGCCTATGACAGTAGTCATGACTCCTGAAAGAGAGCCTTTTTTTGCTGGCACATATTTCCCAAAAAATACAAATCATAAATATAATCGCATAGGGATGCTTGATTTAGTACCTAAAATCAATGAGCTATGGCAATCGAGTAGAGATAGCATATTGGAACAATCTTCAATCATTGTAAATAAATTGAAATCTATACAGGGTTCATCAAGTGCAAATCAAAAAATATCAAAAAAAGTATTAGATAAAACTTATAAAAGGTTCTTAAAAAGTTATGATCAAACATATGGTGGTTTTGGTTCATCTCCAAAATTTCCTAAACCTCATGATTATAGTTTTCTAGTTAGATATCACTTGAAAAATAATGATTCTAATGCTCTAGATATGGTTGAATATTCTCTGAAAAAAATGAGATATGGTGGTATTTATGATCAGGTTGGGTATGGGTTTCATCGGTACTCTGTAGATGAAAAATGGTTAGTTCCTCATTTTGAGAAAATGTTATATGACCAAGCATTGTTGATTCATTCTTATCTCGATACATATCTTATTACAAAAGATGAATTTTATTTAGATGTAGTTAATGAAGTTATTGAATATGTAATAAGAGATATGACACATGTTAATGGAGGTTTCTATTCTGCTGAAGATGCAGATAGCGAGGGAGAAGAGGGTACATTTTATATATGGGAATCAAAAGAGCTAGAGTCTATAATGACTAAAGATGAGTTTGATTTTATCAAACCATTATTGTCGATTGATGAATATGGTAATTGTGTTGTAGAAGGTCATAAAACCAATATTCTGAACATTAATTCAGACAAACTTAAATGGAATGATTCTTCTCAAAATAAACAATATGAGGTTATAAGACAGAAAATATTTGAATATAGAGAAAGCAGAGTCCATCCGCAAAAAGATGATAAAATATTAACAGATTGGAATGGGTTAATGATTTCAGCATTAGCAAGAGCAGCTACAATTACAGGAAGAGATGATTATAAAAAGCTTTCAATTAAATCAATGGATTTTATTTTAGCTAATTTAAAACAGAATGATAGAAAATTATTTAAAAGGTATAGAAAAGACTCATCCTCAATTGATGGGATGATCGAAGATTATGCATTTTTAGTATGGGGTCTTATAGAGATGTACCAACTTACTTTTGATTTGAGATATTTAGATGAGGCAAAAATATTATCTGATTATCAATTTGAAAACTTTTGGGATGAAGAAAATAAAGGTTTTTATTTTTATGATGTTAATTCTGAGGGGCTAATTGTTAGGCCTAAAGAGATTTATGATGGAGCTATTCCAAGTGGCAATTCAGTTTCTGCATATAATTATCTAAGATTATCCAAAATATTAAATGATAATAGATATAAAGATATTGCAGTTGAAACTATGAATGCATTTGGTAACCAAATCAACCGATCTGGATCAGGTTATACAATGATGCTGCATGCAATAGATTATGATTTTGGTCCATCCTATGAAGTGATAATTGTAGGTAAAAAGTCAGACTCTAAAACACATAAGATATTAGAAACGGTATATAATTCAAAAAATTTAAGTAAAGTAATCATATTGATTGATCCAGATGATGCAGAAGNNATAAGAAAAATGATTCCATTCTCAGATTTTTATTTAGATGTTAAATCTAAAGAGCCTCAAGCATATATATGTAAAAATTACACCTGTGATTTGCCGACCTCTGATTTAAATAAAATTGAATTNCAACTTGAAGAAGATTACACAAAATAANAATGGAGTTTTATTAGTTTTAATGTCTCTTGCAATGTTTAGTTGGGGTATTGCTTGGACGAATGCGAAAATCGTAAATCAATTTTTAAATTATTATAATTTAACATTCCTTCGTTTTTTTATAGGCTTTATTACCTTGATTCCATTNTTGGTTATAAANAAACCTAAATTGAATTTAGATATTAAGATTCTTATTAATATTATCATTGTATCTATATTATTTTTCTTTTACAATATTTGTTTTTTCATGGGCACNGATTATGGTGATGCTGGTAAAGGTGGTGTATTTGTAACTACAACAAATCCACTAATAACATTTATCTTAGTCTCTCTTATATCAAAAAAAATAACAATGAATCAAATTTTCAATATATCATTGGGTGTTGTTGGTGGGTTGTTGATTATGGATGTGTTTAAAATGGGATTTGATCCGATATTAAGTTCAGAGAACAGATATTTCATTCTTTGTTCCGTTATATGGGGAGTGATGACTGTTATAATGAAATATGGTCAAAATAAATTTGATTCAATTTTATACATTGCATTATGNTATTTATTTACATCTATAATTTCATTTATGTATGTAGATNTAAGCGAATTCAANACTGCGATTTTTTCAAATTCAACTTTTCTTGTTAATTTCTTTTTTGTATCAGCTGGAGCAATGTCATTTGGNACTTCNATATATATATATTCAATTCCGATTATTGGTCCNGTTAAGGCAAGTGTTTTTATTTTTATGGTTCCATTTATAGCAATCTCATTTGCGAGTNTTTTTTTAGGAGAGGTTATTACATATAATATTATAGTAGGAGGAGTNTTAAGTTTGCTATCTATATATCTTGTTAATAAGAATAATTAGCTTTAATNCTAGTTATAAATTGAATCCAACCTACTTGATTTTTCAAGTCTCTCATCATTCGATATCCATCTCCATAAATTGTAGTATCATTTTCAAGTGTAGTTTTTAACAATTTAGCAAATTGATTATTGTAATTATCATAAATGAGCTCATTGCCTAAATTGCATATTCCTTCAGATTTAGNATTGCTCAATTTCATGTTTAGTTGATCTTGCCATATATGTAGATACTCATGNGCAAGTACAGCTTCAAACTCAATTTGGTGTAAATTGTTTAATATGTAAATTGTGTANGAGTCTTTACTTATTTTAGTAAAGCCTTTTAAATTTTTATGATAAGCATTTTGAGAATTTTTTAATAAATCAGATTTATTCATTAAAATAATTTGAACATTTTGAGGCAATCCAAGAAACCCAACTTTTTCTAGCTGTTTAATAACTGAAAATCTAGATTCTTCAATAGAATTGCTATCATAGATAAGATTTGGATAACATAAACTACATATATATCTGTTATCAGGTGTTTTATAACCCCCCTTTGTTAATCCCTCCGATATTAAGCGAGAGCAGGAGCTGCAGTAGTAGCCATTATCTTCATGGTATTTGTGATACTTATTCCCCCAAGCATCAATCAAATAATTATTATTCAATTTATGTAAGCAAACAGTGCAATACTCNTTTATTTCTATGGAAAATGGTATAGAAAGCAGTAGCAATAAAAAAATATTTTTAAATGAACTTTTAATATATTTCCCCATTATAATATTATAAATTTAGCATATTAAATTAAGAAACTATTTATGAAAGTAGCATTATTAACATCAGGTGGGATTGCACCNTGCTTATCTTCTTCAATTGGAAGACTAGCTGANCAATATTATGACAAGTATCCAAATGTTGAGATTATTGGCTATTTAAATGGATATAAAGGTTTGCTTCTAGGCAATTCTATTCCAATTGAAAAAACTGACTTTACTACTNTATATTCGTTTGGAGGAACTCCAATTGGAAATAGTCGAGTTAAGTTAACAAATACAAAAGATTGCATTGAGAATGGATATATTAATGNCAATGAAGATCCNCTAGAAGTTGCTGCAATGCAATTAAAGAAAGATGGGGTAGATGTATTGCATACTATTGGTGGTGATGACACAAATACAACNGCNGGTGATTTAGTTGAATACTTAGATAGAAATAATTATAAGCTAACCGTTGTAGGGCTACCAAAAACAATTGATAATGATGTATATCCTATTTCATTAACTCTAGGAGCAATTACAGCAGCACAGCAAACAGCACATTTTTTTAAAAATATTGTTAATGAAAATACAACAAGTAGTAGACAGTTAATTATTCATGAGGTGATGGGNCGTAATTGTGGTTGGTTAACAGCNAAAGCATCTCAAATATATTTAGAGAGTTTAGAAAANCAATCATTTGNTCCANGTTTGAATATTCCAAAAGAGAAATGGAATATTCATGCAATATATATACCTGAANATGATATCCAATTAGAGNGTGAGTTCAATCGATTAAATAAAATAATGGATCAGTATGATTGTGTGAATATTTTTCTTAGTGAGGGTGCNGGAATAAACAGTATAATATCTGATATGGAAAAAGAGAATGTNGAAGTTCCAAGAGATGCATTTGGACATGTAAGANTGGATGATATTAATCCAGGTCAATGGTTTGCTAAAAAATTAAAATCTGAACTTAATGCAGATAAAGTTTTAGTACAGAAGAGTGGTTATTTTTCTCGTTCAGCTCCNTCCTCTAAAGANGACTTAGATATAATCTTTAAAACCGTAGATGTTGCCATTGAAAGTGCAATTAAAGGTGAATCTGGAGTTGTTGGTTTTGATGANGATAATAATGATAAATTAAGCTGTATTAATTTTAGTAGAATTAAAGGTGGGAAGCCATTTAATATCAATGCAGATTGGTTTTTAACAATGATGAAAGAAATAGGACAAATAAATTAAAGAGAGGTTTTTTTATGAATTATGAAAATGAATTAATTGTAAATGCTCAAAAGATGGTTGCTAAAGGAAAAGGAATATTGGCTGCAGACGAAAGTAATCCTACATGTACCAAAAGATTTGAAGCATTAGGAGTTACATCTACTCCTGAAACAAGGAATGAATATAGAGATTTATTATTAACCTCTTCGAATATAGAAAAATATATAAGTGGTGTGATTATGTTTGATGAAACATTTAGACAAAGCACAACATGNAAAGATCATATTCCTTTTGCTGAATATTTGACAAAGAGAGATATATTGCCTGGAATNAAGGTTGATAAAGGAGTGAAAGAATTAGCNGGTTTTAATGATGAGGTTGTTACTGAAGGATTGGATGGACTTAGAGATCGATTGAAAGAATATTATAGCTTAGGTGCACGTTTTGCAAAATGGAGAGCTGTAATTAAAATTGGGAATGGAAATCCTAGNATGGGTGCGATAACTNCAAATGCNCATGCATTAGCAAGGTATGCTGCTTTATGTCAAGAATCCGGCTTAGTTCCAATTGTTGAACCNGAGGTGTTGATGGATGGAACACATACAATAGATGAGTGCTATGAAGTGACAAGCAAAACATTGNAGACTGTTTTTGATCAGTTGAAAATTTTGAATGTTAATTTAAAAGGAATGGTATTGAAACCAAATATGGTTATATCAGCATTAGATTGTCCCGATCAAGCGGATGTTGAAAAAGTTGCAGAATTNACTGTGAAATGCTTAAAAGANAATGTTCCTTCAGAAGTTCCAGGAATAGCATTTTTATCAGGAGGTCAGAGNAGTGATATTGCAACAGANCATTTNAATAAAATGAATTCATCGAATTCGGATTTNCCATGGAATTTAACTTTCTCATATGGACGAGCACTTCAGCAAGATGCATTAAATACTTGGAAAGGCCATAACAGAGAAGATGCTCAAGTGGCATTTTTAAATAGAGCTAAAGATAATAGTTTAGCGACTACCGGAGAGTATTAAGATTTTTTTGGATACAATTGTATTTTATCAATTCTTCTTGATGATGCTTTAATAATTACAATTTGACCAATGTCAGAGAATAAGTTTTCTCCTTGATTTGGAATTCGTCCGATTTCATTAATGATAAAGCCTCCAATGGTTTCATAATCTCCTTCAGGAATAATTTTACCAAATTTATCATTAAAATCTTTCCAATCTACTTTTGCATCAGCAATAATAGAACCGTCTTCTAATTGTTGATACTCAATATTTGTCACATCAAATTCATCTTCGAAGTCCCCAAGTAATTCTTCAAAAACATCTTCTATTGTAATTAAGCCTGCTGTTCCACCGTGTTCATCTAAAACAATGGCTATAGCATTTTTGGTTTTCTGAAATTCAGACATAAGGCTCATTAATGGTTTTGAATACGGAATGAATGTGATAGGCTTAATTACATCTTCTAATTTTTCAGGAGATTTAAATAAATCATACAAATAAATAATTCCTACAATGGTATCTAAATCATCTTTATAGACTGGTATTTTGGAATGCCCTGAATCTATTAGCACATGTAAAGCTTTTTCTAAACTATCATTTAATTCAACTGCTGATATTTCTATTCTTGGAGTCATTGCATCATAAACAGTACATTCGCTTATCTCAAAAACATTTGAAATCATTTCTTGCTGTTCTTTTTCCATAGTTTCAAAATCATCAACATTTTCATATATATTTTGTAAATCAGTACGTTTTATTTTCAATTCTTTTTCATCTGTGATTGATTTGCTAACATTCATAATTCCAAGAACTTTCAAAGGTACAACTAATGGATAAAAAGCAATTTTAAAAAACATTAAAAATGGAGTTAGGGCTACAATCCCATAATTAGCATATGTACGAATAAATGTCTTTGGAAATATTTCTCCAATAAAAAGTATTACTATAGCGATTGGCAAGAAAATTAATGTTGGATCTATTTGATTTAAATTAATCAAATATATAGTAGCAAATGAAGTAGCTAGAATGTTAGATATATTGGTACCTATAAGTATGATAATAAGAAATTCTTCTTTATTATCTAATATTTTTTCAGTCCAATGCAATAAATTTATTTTTTTTTGTTGATTCCAAACATTGATTTGTAGCGGATTAGCAGATAACAAAGCTAATTCGGAGCTTGAAAAAATTATTGAAAAAAATAATCCAAAAATTGATAGAACTAAATATAAATCAAACATTATAGTATAATATGCACATATATATGTAAATTACTTTTAATAATTTAAAATTCAAAGATGAATAGTACTAAAGTTACAGAGCAAATAAATCAAAACTCAACCAATGTTAATACAAAAAATATAAATGAAATAGTAGATATATTTATTGCAGAAGATTATAATGTTATTGATGCGATTAAAAAAGTTTCCTTAGATATAGAAAAACTAATTGAAGATGTTATTGATTCATTTAAAAATAATGGAAAGCTCTTTTATATTGGTTCGGGTACAAGCGGACGACTAGGAGTTTTGGATGCTTCTGAGTGTCCCCCTACATTTGGTGTTGATNCTTCAATGGTTCAAGGTATAATTGCTGGTGGCAATGAGGCTGTTTTTAAATCAGTAGAAGGTGCAGAAGATAGTAATGAATCAGGAATGGAAGCTATTTTAAAAAAATCGGTTTGTAGTAAGGACTTTGTTATTGGTATTTCTGCTAGTGGAACCACTCCTTATGTATTGGGTGCACTGCAAAAAGCACATCAGATTGGATCAAAAACAGCATTAATTCAATGTAATCCAAATAAGCATCAAAAATATATAAATCATCATATTGATGTTATTGTTGGACCTGAAATTATTTCTGGATCAACAAGNATGAAGGCTGGGACTGCGACAAAGATAATACTAAATATGATATCTACAATTTCAATGATAAAACTGAATAAAACTCATGGTAATATAATGTCTGATTTAAAGGTTGCAAATAATAAACTATTAAACAGAGGCCGAAAAATCATATCTCAAATGTTATCTATAGAGGATTCTACAGCTGGTTTATATTTAGATAAATCAAATGGAAATATAAAATTAGCAGTTATAATGTACAAATACGAAGTTGAATTAGAAAAAGCTAAAGAAATATTGTCTGATAATAACAATTCTTTAGTCGGTATTATTGAATAAAGTAAATAAAAAAATACTAGGCCTTATGTCAGGCACATCTATGGATGGGCTGGATATGTCTTTAGTAGATGTCTCTTTGAATACAGACTATTCACTTGAATATAGAATTNTTGAATCAAATTATGAACAGTTTGATTCAACNACAGTTGAATTAATAAATAAAACNATAAAAAATATTGAATATTTAGATGCTTTAGATTTTCACCTTGGAAAATTATTTTGTGATATTGTTGATAAATACTATTCTAAGTATAAGNTCGATGCTATATCGATGCATGGACAAACNGTAAAACACATAGAGAAAAAACAATCTATTCAATCAGGGAANCCTAAATTTTTATATCAAAGATTTAATGTCCCAATTATTTATAATTTTAGGCATGCAGATATANTTGAGGNTGGAAATGGAGCTCCTTTAATGCCATTTTTAGATTGGCTTTTATTTAGAAATTATAGCAATGATGTGGTTACATTGAATATTGGTGGTATATCTAATATTAGTTTTATAAAACAAAAATGTGATTTAAATGATGTTATAGGTTTTGATACAGGACCAGGNATGTCTTTAATTGATGAGTTTACATTTTTACATTGGAATATGAGATATGATAGAGATGGACTTTTAGCTGANAACGGTAAAATAAATAAGGACTTATTAAGTTTTTTAATGAAAAATAGTTTCATAAATAGAATTCCCCCCAAATCNACAGGNAGAGATCAGTTTGGATTAAGTTTTGTTAATGATATTTCGAATAAATTTCAAAATGTTGATAGATTTGATATGTTAAGAACATTAGTAAGATTTACCGCAGAGTCGATTATTCTNAATATNGATCATTTAAAAAAAATAGTTATTGATAAATCAATTTTAATTATAAGTGGAGGTGGAATAAATAATAAATTACTGATTAGAGATATTATTGAAATTTCAGATTTTAAGGATGTTATAACATCTCATGAAATTGGGATAAATCCTGATTATAAAGAATCATTATTAATGGGAGTATTAGGTTTAGGAAGGATGCTAGGATTAGATACAAATGTTCCATCTGTTACTGGAGCAAGAAANTTTGTTTCATGTGGAGATATTTATGGTGAATTATAAGTTAAATCAAAATGTATTTAGAGAGTATGATATTAGAGGAATAGTAGAGCAGGATTTTCCTAAAGAATTTATTTATGATTTAGGNAGNTCAATAGGGACNCNGTTTTTNNNTNTTGGTGAAANNNTAATTGGTNTTAGTGGAGANNTNAGANAAACAACNGANTTTATTANGCCTATATTNATNAAGGGATTNCTAGATACAGGNATGAATGTTATTGATTTAGGTAAANTGCCAACTCCAATTAATTATTATAGCATGTATGCTATAGATANNCTAAANTGTTCAGTGCAAATTACAGGTAGNCATAACTCANTAGATTATAATGGCTTCAAGATATCATATGACANGAANCCTTTTTTTGGCAAAGATATTATAAGTTTAAAGGAAAATATAATTTCTAATAATTATAGAAGTGGTNNTGGAAAAGTTGAACATTTTGATTTAATNAATAAATATAAATTAATGTTAGCGAATAAAGTATCNTTGAATAAAAGGTTGTCAATTGCTATGGATTGCCTCAATTCTTCTGGTGCNTTGNTTGCTCCNCANNTNTTTAATGATTTTGATATTGATTTAATACAAATAAACTGCAANCCAANCAAACCATGNCCAACNGNATCTCCGGATCCAACATTGGATGAAAACTTAGANCAACTGGCACTTACAATAAAAAATAATANTTGTGATTTTGGTATTGCATATGATGGNGATGCAGATAGATTGGTTGTTATTGATGAAAAGGGTGGNATAATACGTTCTGATATTTTACTAGCTCTTTTTGCAATGCATATAGTTTCNAAGGGAGATTCAGTAGTATTTGATGTTAAATGCTCTCAATCTGTTGAGGATGTAGTTAAANCTAAGCATGGAAAGCCTATAATGTATAAAACAGGTCATTCATATATTAAAGAAAAAATGAATGAATTAAATGCAATTATTGGTGGNGAAATGAGTGGGCATTTATTTTTTGCTGATGACTATTTTGGTTATGATGATGCTATATATGCNTCATTAAGACTCTTAGAATTAATTTCAAATTNAAAAAAAACATTATCTCAATTAATTGATGAAATACCAAAATACTTTTCTTCTCCTGAAATTAGAATAGAATGTAGTAATGATGAAGAAAAATTTAAAATTTCTAATAAATTAGTTAGATATTTTAAAGAAGAATATAATTGTAATTGTATTGATGGTGTAAGAATTAAATTTCANGATGGTTGGGGGCTAGTTCGAGCATCAAATACTCANCCTGTTTTAGTATGTAGATTTGAAGCAAANAATAGNNNTNGNTTGATGAAGATAGAAAAAATTATTATGGATAAGATTAAGGAATATATTGAATTGTCATGATAAATGAATTAGTTATAAAATATAAAGATAAAATAGAAGAAGAATTAAACTCCGTATATAAACAGGGACCAAAACTTCTTTTAGAACCTATTAACCATGTATTTTCAGGTAAAGGGAAAAGGTTTAGNCCNCTGCTTACATTGTTTACTGCAAAAACATTANNNTATGATGTTGATAAGGCTTTGGATGCAGCTNTNTCTATAGANATTTTACATAATTTCACATTAGTNCATGATGATATAATGGANAAGGATAAGTTAAGGCATGGNAAGGAAACNGTTAATGTTAAATGGGATAATGATATAGCTTTATTATCAGGAGATGCAATGCTTGCATTGGCAATGCAAAAGNTAAATAGTTATTCNGGGAACCATTTAATATTTCCTACTTTTGTAAATGGACTTTTAGCTGTTTGTGAGGGACAAGCACTAGATAAAGAATTTGAAAATAAATCTAAAATCAACATTTCTGATTATATGAATATGATAGACTTGAAAACAGGTTATCTNATTGGCTTATCTGCAGAATTAGGCTCTGTTNTTGCAGANNTNAAANAAGAAGAATCTGCCTTGTTTAGAGAGTTTGGTCGAAGGATTGGTAGAGCTTTTCAAATTCAAGATGATATATTAGAAATTTTTTCAGATTCCAAAACTATGGGTAAAAGCTTAGAAAGCGATCTTNTATTAGGAAAAAAAACATTCTTAATGGTCAATGCAGAAGAACAAAATNCAGGTTTTATTGATGAAGTAAATAAACTTATATCTNAAAATTATTCAAAGGGAATTATAAAAATTAGAAAAATGTTTTTAGATAATGGTTCCTACGATGCTGCNAAAAAATTAATTAATGAAAATATTAAGCATGCTAATGACATATTAAAAAGTTTGNCTTATGANACNCAATATTTACAATATTTTAGTGATTTAATAGGAACTAGAAAATTTTGAATAAAAAGAANAAATTTGATTTTTTTGAACTATTAAACTCTAAAGTTATCAAATCTTTAAAATTAAGATATGATAAACAAAATATGTTTAAAGCAATTAAGGGATTCAAAAATCAAATTTCTGAATCATTTGCTATAGAATCTGATTGGTACGAGAAAAATAAGAAAATTCTTCATTCAATTATGTCTAATAAAATCGATTCAATATTAGTTTGTGGTATGGGAGGGTCCGCAATAGGAGGTGAAGTAGCAAGAA
>NZVQ01000011.1 GCA_002701525.1 Fidelibacterota bacterium
GAGAAGTTACCAGTTGGTGGGATGATGATTCCAAGTATAAAAAACAGATTGTTACCTATTTAGATGGTAAAAAGCATGGTGTAGTACAAGTTTTCTTTAAAAATAATAATAAGCTGAGATATAAAGGTAATTATAATAATGGTCTGATGGATGGAAAGTGGACTTATTATTGGGAGAATGGGAATAAAAAAGTAGAGGGCTCATTTAAAAATGGGAATGGGAGTAATAAAAATAAGATTACCAAGGTTCCAACAAATGGAAGAGATGGAATGTGGTCAAGCTGGCATATGAATGGTAAAAAATGGTCTGAATTAAATTTTATTAATGGTAAAAAATATGGTAAGCAAACTAACTGGTATGATAATGGCCAAAAAGAGGTTGAGGGGAATTATGAAAATGACGAGCCTGTAAAGAGTTGGTCATGGTGGTACCTTGATGGAGCACCTATGCAAGAAGGGGAATATAATGGGGAAGGTGATTTTGAAGGACTTTATTTTATTAACCCACCAGTGCCTGATGTTCTTTTTCCATAAATTGATTTTATATTGATCATCACAGATGAAATTAGCAACCACAATATATGTTGTAATTTGCATTCTAGCTATTGATGCAATTTATGCCGATTCTGATATTAATGAACTAAAAAGCAGCTCAAATTATTATATATCAACAATAAAAAACGAATTTCTATCAATCAAGAACAAAATTATTTCTCCCTATAATAAAAAACAATTTCCCTATGAATCTTTTTTGGATTCCTTATATTTTTTATCAGAAAAATTGGACACACAAAGAAAAAATATGTTTTCTAATTTAAGAGGATTAGATCTTACTAGTAAAGATATCCAGTTTTTTGACAATTTGAATAAAGACTCAGTATTACTTTATAATATAATTAATCGCTTCGGAAGGATTTACCATAGTTATTTATCATATGATAAGACTAATAAAGATTACTCATTTGAACAATTTACCCTAGAAATGAAGAATTTACTGGTTCTGGAGCAATTTTTTTTCAAGAAAAATTAATTTGTAAATAAATAATTATTAATACTCATAAATGATATTGGAGTAAATGCATGAAAAAAAATAAGATGATATTATTATTTCTTTTAAATTTCTTTGGTTATGAACTTTTAGCAAAAGATTCTAATATACATGAACTAGAAAAAAGAGTGGCACTTCTTGAAAAGCAAGTTTCAGAATTAAAAAAGAAATCAAAAGATCAGGAAATAGAAACTAAATGGGGAAAACTTAAAAAAGGTCTTAATAAGATTAAGTTGAAGAAAGACATCGGGAACCCAGATCGAGTTGGCAAATTTTTAAATGGCGAAGAAATATGGGGTTTTAAAGATATTACCTTAAAATTTGATAAGAAAGGCTATCTTAAAGAATGGTCAAGACCATATACAGAATAATATATATTGATGATTGCAAAAAACTACAAGCTAATACCTTTAATTAATATATTTGTTTTTTTATTTAACTCTTGCAATCTATATAAAAAAAATTTGAATAATGATTCTATAATTAAAAATAGATGGTCTGGAGATGCTGTTCTATTCTCTGATGTCAGTAGCCAAATATTAAAACAGAAATACATAAATAGAGGATGGACGAAGTTCAATAAAAATAATAGTATTCCTTATTTTAGATTAAAAAAACAAGAAGGAATCATTTTAGGAAATTATTATGAGCCCCAAAAAGAATATTTAGTGGTTCAATTAGATAATGGTAAAAAATATAAATGGGAAAAGTCTTACTGGCAGATCAATGATAATGCTTTGCCCGGGCATTTATGTCGAATTAAAGATCTAGACGAAGCAAAAAAATTAAATGGTAAATATATTTGGCTCAATTTCATTGCTAATGATACCTCATTTATAAATATCTCTGGTTTAATTTATAACAAATTTCAAAAGGTGAAAATCATTGATACAAAAGTATATCAAAATGGTGGGAAAGATTGGCCCATTTGGTTGGTCATTGAATCAAACAATGAGTTTAATGCAATGGTAAGATATAATGGTGATAAAAAATTTGTGAGAAAGCAGAATTATTATTTTGATAACCCTCCGCTGCCTCGCGTTTGGGGAGAGGATTTGATATTAAAAATTATTTCTGGTGAGGTATTACCTGGAATGACCGATGAGCAGGTTAGAGTTGCAGTAGGTAACCCGGATTTTATTAACAATACTTCGAGTAGACATAGTGTAAGCGAGCAATGGATCTATGGTAGTGTGGTCGGTCAAAAAATGTATTTATCATTTGACTATGGAAAACTCGTATCTATGTCAAAATAATTATTTTTTAATTCAATTTATGGTAAATATACTTTTAATATTTTTTTTATTTGTTACTACCAATGTTTTTGGTGAGCAACTGGATAGTATATCTACATATAATGATCATTTTAAAATAGCATTAGGGCATTATGAATCAGAGAGATATAAACTAGCAGAATCAGAGTTTAAAAAAATTCTCATTGATAGAAAATTCTTTTCTGATCCAGTAACTCACCTAATGGTAGCAAAATCTCAATACTTTCAAAACAAATTAATTGAATGTCGAAGGACCTGTAATTCTTTTTTAAATAAATATCCTAAAAGTAAGTATGATGTAGATGTAAGAATATTATTAGGCGATATATTTATTAAGCAAGGACAATACGCTGATGCAATTGAACAGTTATTTTTTATAAGACATGAGCCGTTAGATTCAATTTTGCAATACAATATCGATAGTAGAATATTATCTAGTATAATGATTGGAATCAACTCTGATAAAATTGAAAGCTTATTATTTTCTAGTGAAGAAAGAATTGATAGAATGATATTGAACTTAGCTAGGTCTTATCGATCATTTTTAGATGGTGATATGAATGGCATGGAATTATCATTAAGTGTTATTGACGAAAATATCATTCCATCTCAATATAAAAATCTATATATGGGTCTAAATCGTTTTATTGGATCGAAAAATAGTAGACATGGTACTGTTGCGATAATATTACCTTTGTCTGGCAAAGATAAAATAAAAGGACAAACCTTTTTAATGGGTCTATCAGCTATGGTTACTGATTACCAATATGATTTATTTACACATTTTAAGATTTATGATAATAAAAGTAATGATTTAACAACTTTAAAAATTCTACAGAAAATTAATTTAGACAGAACAATAATTTCTATTTTAGGCTATTTTTCTGAGGTCTCAAATATAGCAGCTACTAGTTTTTCAGGTAATATCCCAATCTTATTATCAAAAAGCAACTTTAGTGAACTTTCAGAATTATCGGAAAATATTTATTTATTATCAACTAGTACTGAAGTGCAGGCCAAATTATCTGCTCAATATGCAATAAATATATTGGGATATAAAAATATAGCTGTATTATCACCAGCTGATGATAAAAATAAAAACTATGCTGACAATTTTATTAAAGAATTGAACCAGTTGGGGATAGAACCAGTTTCAATAGAGTGGTATTACGGAAGACCAGAAAATATTAGTCGGCAATTTAGTTCGATTAGGAAAATCGCATGGTCATTAATTCCAGAGGAAGATCCTAATTTGGAATACCTTGATATGGAAATTGATAGTTTGGATGCGTTGTTTGATGTAGATATTGATGATTTTATTGATATGAATGAAGAAGATAACAACAGAAACATAATGTCTCGAAAAGATTCTCTAAAAGTTAATCTGAAAACTATTGATGCTATTTATATACCTATAAATAAGGGAGACCTTTCTTTTATTGGCACACAATTGCCAATGTATAATTTGGAAACTAAGATAATAGGCAATGAGTCTTGGATGGATATAGATATTCTAGCTCAAGATATAATTGGTCCGCATTTACAGGGGTTAACTGTTTTGAGTTCAGAGTATCCTAAGTTTGGTATTACTGAATCTTCAGACTTAGATAGAATCTACTCAATGGGTTACGATCATAGTTATTTTATCAACTCATTGGTGAAAATTAGCTCAACATCAAGAAGAAAATTTAAAAATTTATTGAAAAAGGGCGACCTTTATATGGGCGCATCTTCATTAATTGAATTAGGTGGGCCTAGTAATAATGAAAATATAATTGTTCGTGTATTAGAGTATAATAGAGAGAGAATGGAAACTATTGGTTACTTTAATGGAAAAGAATTAGTAAAAAATAAATCATCGATAAAATAAAAACACATCACTGGGACGATTATAGTCCAATATTACCTTTTGAAAATATTAGAATAGTTTTTTCTAATAAAAAAACAGGTGTTAATGATACAAGTAGTCTAATTAATTTTTCAGAGTTGGTGAATCTTGATTCAAGCAAACTAGTTACCATTAATCAAATACATTCTCCAGAAATATTAATTGTTGACTCGCCAGGATTTTATAGCCCTGCAGATGGCATTATAAGTAAAGGTGGTAATCTAGTTTGTTCTATTAAAGTAGCAGATTGTTTGCCTATTTTTTTCGTAAATAATATAACAAAAACAATAGGACTTGTCCATGCAGGCTGGAGGGGAATTTCATTAGGTATAATAGAAAAATTTGCGAAGGGCTTAGAAGTTTGCAATGAGAATACTGCTGATTTTCATGTGTTGATTGGACCATCAATACAATCATGCTGTTTCGAAATTATGGATGACGTTTTAGATTCTTTTGATTNCAGATTTTATACCTTAATTAAAAAAAATAAATATAAGGTAAATCTTCAATCTTGGACAGTTTATCAATTAATTAAATTTGGTTTTTCTGAAGAAAAAATTAACATTATAAATAAGTGCACATATTGTCTAGATGATTTGTATCATTCTTATCGTCGAGATGGTTCAAGTTCTGGTAGAATGTATGCAGTTGCTGGATGGCTAAAATAGATCATGCAAATTGTTGATGTCATATTATTAGGTGTTTTACAGGGTGTAACAGAATTTTTGCCAGTAAGTAGTTCTGGGCATCTAGTTTTAGGTCAATATCTACTGAATGTAAAATCTCAAGGTAATACATTAGAAATATTATTTCATCTTGGTACACTTGGGAGCGTAGTTTTTGTTTTTTTCAAAGATATCATAGATATTTTATCTACTTTAAAAAAAAAATCTACACAAAAACTAATAATTTATATTTTTATAGCTACAATACCAGCTGTTATAGTTGGTTTCACGCTAAGAAATAATATAGAAATTTTATTTGAAAGTGTAAGCAGTGTTGGTTTTGCTTTATTATTTACTGGTTTAGTCTTGATATTATCATCTAATTTTAAAAATAAAAATTCCAAACATTCATTATTCTCATCCGTGGTGATTGGTTTTGGGCAGGCATTAGCAATTATACCAGGAATATCTAGGTCAGGGATGACCATAACTCTTTCCTTAATTTTTGGGTTTTCACCTAAAGAATCAGCAAAATTTTCATTTTTATTATCTATTCCAGTTATTGCTGGTGCAGGGGTTTTAGGCATACAAGATATTCAATCTACTGAAATATTCTCTGTNGATATAATCTTAGCAGCCGTATTGAGCTCTTTTTTTGTAGGGATTATCGCTTTAAGGTTGCTTATAAAATTATTAGAACTTGGGAAATTTTATATCTTTGGTATCTATTGTATTTGCCTAGGATTAGTATTTATTATTTTTTAAGAATGTATATTAATAATCAGTAACTATTTTTTAAACGCCATGATTGAATTAAAAAGTGCTATAAGATCAGTTCAGAATAATAGTATAAAGCCGATCTATTTTTTAAAAGGAGGCGATCACTTTTTGCAGAATTTTTTTATTGAAAAAATATGTAATTCTCTTTTCAAACTGGAAAAGATTAATAAAAGTTTTCTTATTCCAAATGAAATGTCAGGAAAAGAAATAATTGATAGCCTATTATTTTCTGACCTTTTCAGTACAAAAAAATTATTTATTCTAAGAGACCCTCAGCAAATAAAAGGTAAACCGGCTAAAGATATACTCGAATATTGTTCTAATCCTATTCCAAATCATTTCTTGGTACTTGTTAATGATAATTTTATGGATAATAGTTCTTTTACAAGATCTCTAACAAAAATTACGGATCCAATTAATGTATCAACACCTTTCGCCACTGATCTATATAAATGGGCTAGGTTCTTTTTTAAAGAAAATGGTAAAAATACTGACTCTATAATTATCGAAGAAATAGTTGAAAACTATGGAGACTCTGTATTTAACATAAAAAATGAAATTGATAAAATATGTATATTAATTGATAGTGATATAATAAAGTCCGATGATTTGAATATATCTAATGGGTGGCGTAGGAGCAGAAAAAGATGGGAGCTGTTTACTTCGATTGGAAAACGCGACTTAGAAAAATCAATTAAACTTTCTAAGGAAATCATCGGAGATGCTGAGACAATGATATCGCTTATCTATCCATTAACTTCTTTTTTTCAGGAATTATTATATGCTAAAATGAATAATGGAACTTATTCCCAATCCNATAGTTATATACCATTATCAAAGTCGATAAAAAATAATATAGCACTATTCTCTAAAGGGTATACTAGACAACAAATTGAAAAGTCTATAAAAAAGTTAGAAAAAATTGAGAGAAAACAAAAAACTTCAACAAGTAATGATGAATCAGACCTCATCCATTTCCTCTATGATGCAATTGGATAAAAAGTTTATTTATACAGATGAAGAGCTAATGAAACGTTTTCAAAATGGTGACGAGAATGCCTACATAGAACTTGTAAATCGCTACAGAGATAAGATATTGAATTTTATTTTTCATTACATTGGAGATTTTGAGATTTCTGAGGATATAGTACAAGATACAATGGTTAAACTATATCAAAAAAAACACTATTATAAAGAGATCGCTAAGTTCTCAACCTGGTTATATACCATTGCAAAAAACTTGGCAAATACCGAGCTAAGAAAGAAGAAACAAAGGAAAACTACAATTCTTAGTCATTTTAGTAAAGATGACAAGCCATATGACATCCCATCTGATCAGCCGGGCACACATCAAGAGATTGAATCAGAAGTAACAAGTAAAATTATTAGAAATGCAATTGACAAATTAACTGATAAGTTTAAAACAGTTATTTTATTGCGTGATATTCAGGAACTTTCTTATGAGGATATAAGTTCTATAGTAGGAGTACCAATAGGCACTGTTAAATCGCGAATTAATAGGGCAAGACTGCAATTGCAAATAGAATTAAAACACTTAAGAGCATAGGAGTAATTATATCGATGAATCGTTATGAATTTGAAAATTTAATTTCTGACTACTTAGATGGTTCCATGTCATTTAATAAACAGAAAGAATTTGAACAGTACATGGAGCAGGATTCTGATGCAGCATATCTTGTAAAAAATATTAGAAATACAATTTCTGATATGAATGAATTAAAACAGGTAAAAACTTCTGATAATTTCAATAATAAGCTATTGTCAAGAGTTAAAACAGAAAGGATGGTGAGTGGTCCAGAGAAGAATACATTATTTGGATTTACTCCGTTTTATGCTTCTNTTCTATCTTGCTTATGTGTAGCGCTTTTTGTTGTTGCTTCACAATTATTCAACAGTTNAGAAAAATCTGATCTGAATAATAATTCATATCATTACACAACAAGCTTAAAAGATGACCAAACTAATAATAAGAAAATTAATTTACAGAGCAATAAGCGCTTAGCAGTTGATTCAAATATTGATTCAGTAAAAATAAATGAAGATAGAAAAAAGCAAACCAATTCAAAGAAAATCAAATTTGTAAACTATTAATATAATTTCAAACCTACTTTAAATACCCAAATAAACTTGGTAATTTCAAATTAGGGGATATATACCCCTTAATCACTAATGAATAAAATATCACTATCAACGTTTATATTTCTCGGGTTTTGTTTAAATATATGCCTTATTATATTTCTCCCTGAAGGTAGCAATACAGTTAATCTTCTATTTAGACTAACAGGAGTAGCAGGATTAATCTGGCTAATTTATTTTTATTTTCAATTTTTAGGAACACAAGGTCTTGATAATCATAGGCTTAATAATAGTTCACAAGAGTTTATTGATTTGAAAGAAAATGCAAAAACTCAATTTTTAGATTTGATTGAACTAGCCTTCACAACAATAAAAGATATAAATATTGACTTTGAAATAGGGATTTATTTTATTGATCCAGATTCNAAGGATTATATCTTAAAAGATTCAACATCAAATGACTTTTCTAATAAATTAATTAATGATTCCTCTATATTATCTAAAATTCTTTATTCAAATGAACTTAATATAATTTATCAGAAAGATAGTTCAAATGAGTGGGATGAATTGTTTGGAAATGGATCTTGGAGAGGGAGTGAGTGTGTTATAGTACAACCGCTACTATTTAATGGAAATAATACAGGTTCTATCATAGTTAAATCTGAGCATTTTAGTGATATAAGTGCCAAAGACCAATTATTAATTAAACATTTATCCGAAATAATATCGTTATCAATAAAAGATCTGGATATTTTAGAACGAACCATAAACCAAGGAAAAGATCAGTCCCAAATATTTGATTTGCTTACGCAGATAAATCTTAGTCACTCAGAATCAGAGATACTGAACAAATTTAGAAATATCATTNATTATTTTTTTAATTATGATTGCCTTACAATATCGATGCTTGATGGTTCAGGGAAAAAAGCTACTGTTAAATTAGTTGATGGAATAAAAAAGAATCTACCTAAATCAAGCGAGTTTAATATAAATGGTACCATAAATGGTTTACCATATACAAGGAAAATGTTAATTAACGAGTCAAGTAGTAAGTTTAACTTATTTCGCTTTTCATCTTCAGAAAAGGTTATATCTTCAGACATTAATTTCATTGGTGTGCATTTGAATATTGGCGAAAAATTATCAGGCGCGATAATGATTGAAAATTTTAGTGGACATATTTTTAGTGAAAATGATGAAAAATTACTTTTACTGATAGTTCGAGCTATGGAAGCAAGTATGCACTGGCATACGGAATACCAAAATATGTATGAAAATGCTATTAAAGATGGTTTAACCGGATTGCTAAATCATAAAACTTTTGTAGATAGAGCTGGCGAAGAGATTGAGCGCGCAAGGCGATTTCAGCATCATCTTGTTTTTCTTATGTATGATTTAGATAAGTTTAAGAGAATTAATGATACACTTGGGCATCCATATGGTGACTATGTGATTAGGACCACAGCCAAAATAATTAAAGATAACGTTCGTAGTATAGATCTTGTCGCAAGATATGGTGGAGAAGAGTTTGCTGTAGTCTTGGTTAATACTAGAACAGAGGCTGCTATGACAGTTGCACAAAGAATTGTAGATAATATTGCAGATTATAATTTTAATCTGGAAGATAAAGAAGTTAATATGACAATCAGCTCTGGATTATCAGAATATCCCAATGACTCAGATAGATTAAATGACCTTGTTCAATATGCCGATCAGGGTCTCTATAAAACGAAGGAGAATGGTGGTAATGGTGTTACTATTTATCAGTCTATCGCTAGTTGAATTATGAATGTAAATCGTCTATATAGTTTTATATGTACCATTCTGATGATTTCAACAAATCATATCCTTTGGGCTAATGATAAAGCGAATAATAATAAAAAAGAATTAGCTATTCATCATTTTATGCAGGGAGAGTTTTTATTAAATCAAGGGAATTATGCTTTAGCAGTATTGGA
>NZVQ01000012.1 GCA_002701525.1 Fidelibacterota bacterium
TATTATCAAACTCATCCGCATCATCAGAACCTGAACCATCTATGCTAATAGTAATTGAATTTGCATCCGCACTACCATTATGAGGAATTTCGTACTGCCCGCTACCCAAATTAGTTCCATCAACAGATTGAATATGAGACAATACGGCTATTGGATCTAAATTGTCATCAGTAGTAGCAGAACTAGAAGAACTAGTCCCATCAATATTTTCCTGATCACCTCCAGATGTTCTAATGCTATAGCCATCTGTAGATTCTCCTGCAGCATTTGATGCAGTCAATTCATATGACCATGTAGATTCATATAGAAGCCCTTGCCCTTCATGTCCTTCTCTATCCTCATTGTCAATATATGAAGCAGATACTAAACCAACAACATCATTCGCACCTTCTCTATAAATTGAATATGATTCAGCACCATATCTACCATCTGATTCAGCCCAATTCAAAGATATAGAACGATCTCCGCCTTCAGCATTTAAAGCATCTGAAGAAACCGTAGGTGGTCTATTACCAATAACTACATTTAATTTTTGAGGTATCCCTTGAGATAAAAAGAAGCTCACTGAAGAGCCATCTGTAATTTCAGAAACCAAGGGGTCCGAATCACCATCACCTTGAACAACTTCTACAAACATAGGGACCTCTATTGGAGTTTGAATATGCTCAAAAGTTACAGTTGTCTGACCTGACATATTTGAAAGAACTTCAACTGGCCAAACTGTTAAATTGCTTTGGAAAAACTCATCATCTTCCAATACCACATCTTGTGTAAAATTATCTCCCCATTGATTACCCCATTCTGGATGAGGGAAATATAATGAAACCCAGTTCCCTGAACCGCCAGCGGGTGGCTCTGGAGCATCAAAAGCACCATCATAACCATAACTCGCAGCCGGTGAAACACCTAATTTATTAGCATCATCTGTTTCGATAAAACTTCCCCAACCATTAATTTCAGCTGACAAGTTCAATCCCCAAGAAAGACCTTCTGAGGCCTCAGGGGTAGCACAAGCTTCATTTGAAAAATCTGATTCTGCATCATCGGTAACCGCTTTAACAGTAAAACAATATTCTACACCTGCATCTAAGCCTACAATTTGAGTTGATGTTGAACTAGTTTCCTTAACAAATGCATCTCCTGTATCATAAACATTATAAGATGTTACTCCACAAACTGAACTAGGGGCTGTCCAGCTTAAAATTACTCTTGAAGGGCCTGAAGCAGCAACCAAGTCATCAATAGCATCAACAGAATACTCACAGCTATCATCTTCAATAGTAGCAGAATCATCATAGTTATCTGCACATGAATCTGTACAGCCAGAACATGATAAATCATCATTGCTAGAGTCATCATCACATTCACCACAATTATCTACATATGCGGCCCCATTACAAACACCTGCACAGTCTTCAGAGGCATCACCAAAACACTCTCCTGCACAATCCTGATCTGCATTTTCTCCATTACAAACACCACAATCATCAACAACAGCTGAGCCTCCACACTCTCCAAAACAATCATTATACAAGCAACTATCATCATCTGCAGTAGCATCTGAATCGTAGTTACAAGCCGAATCATCTGTACATCCAAATGTATTAGATGCAGTTGATGTGCCATCTATTGTAAAAATTTCATTTATTGCCCAGCCAGCAAGCTCAGATGCCGGAACTATTGGTAATATGCTACCATTAGAAGCATCATAAACAAATAAATCTGGGACCTCTCCAACATTTAAATAATCGTAATCACCACCATCATTACCCATCAATGGAACCGTAGTATACCCATTAGGATCCGCATTTATAAAACCAACACAAATACCATCAAAAAATGCACCTACCACATCCTCTGAATCTGCAACTTGACCATCAATAGTTAAAATTTCTAACATGTAGAATGCTTGCAATGTTGACTGATCATATTCCCAACCAGTAGCCTCATCTACTGTTATAGAAAATGACGATGCTAAAAATAGCGCTGTCAATAGAATGTTTCTCATTTGAATTTCCCCCTTTAAATGAATAAAACACAAATCAATATCATATTTTAATGTATTACTTAAATATAACAGAATATATGACACACATCACTTTTATTCACTAAAAAAACATTTAGCTCGAATTATATCGAGAATATCCACATTTTAATGTATAATAAAATTTAGTTATTAACAAGCAGTTTATAACCTGAAAACATAAATAAAACTGATAAATATTAACTCGAATCACTTAACTTTGAAATTGTAATTTTATATGATTATATTTTGAACAGTAAATTTTAACAAAATCAAATGAAAACATTTTTTTACTTAACGATACTAACTTCCTTTATATTTGCAGATGGCAATTTTCAAACGCGATTTATATTGTTTTTAGTTTTTATTGCTTTAGGCGCTGTAGGCTATAAATTCATAACTTTAAGAACAGGTAATTATGATATAGATTACTTTACGAAACTACTTGGATGGATGCTTATCATACCTGCAATATGGGGAATATTAGAATCTTTAAATATAATTTAAATATGGAGCNAAATGAAAATACATATAGAATATTGTGAAAAATGAAATTANGGACCTGAATTTGAACGTGTTTCAAATATTATAACTAAGCATTATCCTGATTCAAACATAGAAGGCAACATTTCTCCTCCAAGGACAGGCTCCTTTGAAGTTACAATAAATAATAAATTAAAATATTCAAAATTTGAAACCAATGAGTTCCCCAATGAAAATGAAATTATTAGTTGGCTAGAAAAAGAAATCCTTTAATATAAGAATTTGATACATGTCACTATTAATATTGTTATAAAGTAGCTATTTTATAAAAAATAAAATTATATGAAAAAATATATACAAATAATACAATTTGTTTTACTAGGATTTTCTATTGGGCAAAATTGGTCTATGACAATTAATGCTCAAGATGTTGAACAAATCGGTGCTTCAGACTATATTATTTTAGAAATGTGCACAGGTTGCTATGATGAATTTCATTTTGGGGAAGATGAATATGATTTACCAAGTCCACCTAATTATTATACAGATATAGCATTTACTAATTTTAATTGGGTTGGNACCTATGATGAAAATGGCAACNAATGTANAAACCCAGAATTTTATATTGATAAAAAGGATTTTCATGATCCGTCTGAATTGACAGTATGGACNATAGGAGGATTTTCCAATCTACCCAATACCAATTCATCTATTGAGTTAAGCTGGATGTTTGACGANNTCCCTTCTGAATATGAGTTATATATATATATTGACGATACAGGACACAGCATGCGAGAGCAAACTAGCCTAATTATTGATTCAAATGAATTGCTTGTAAACTACGATCCTAATCTAGGCACTTTTAGTAGCAATATAGAAATCTTAATAGGAGGATGTGCAAGTGAAGGAACTACAACATATTACTATGATTCAGATGGTGATGGATATGGTGGCGAATTAGAAAACCCCCAAGAATTATGCAGCGGCTTTGAACCAACAGGCTGGGTTAACAATAATAATGATATAAATGANAACTTCTATTGCGAAGAAAATTTCATAGACTTATGCAACATATGTAATGGAGAAAACGAATGNCTAGATTGCAACGATGAACCTTGGGGACAAGCTGAAATAGATGAGTGTGGNATTTGCTCTGGAGGGAATACTNATNATATTGCGAACTCTGATATGGACTGCTTTGGTACGTGCTTTGGCAATGCTGAAATTGACGACTGCAATATTTGTTCTGGTGGAAATACTGATCATATTGCAAACTCTGATGTGGACTGCTCTGGTGCATGCTTTGGCAATGCTGAAATTGACGACTGCAATATTTGTGACGGCTTCAACCAATCATGTTTAAATGATATCTTTCTAAGTGGACCAGAAAATGTATATGCTTATATAAATAATGATATCATTGAATTGCAGTGGAACCAAACAAACTACCCAGAAAACGAGGCTATACTTGGATTCAATATCTATAGAAATAATGAATATATAGACTCTACTACAGCTGAAGAATATATTGTCAGTCAATTTGCTGATGGAGAATTTTGCATCTCTGCATTCGATCAATACAATAATGAATCTCAATTAAAATGCAATATCGCAACCGACCAGCAAGAGTTCTGCTGGACCCTAAAAGATGGACTTAATTTAATTAGTTATCCCGTTTTACCTTTCGACATATCTGTAAATAATATTTTCTCATCTATAGATAATTATATTGAAGGCATTATATCAGAAGGAGATGCAGCCTCCTTGTTACCTAATGGAGTTTGGGTAGGCAGCTTAACAGAAATTGAAAATCATCGTGCATATTGGGTAAAAATAGATCTTGGAGACCCTTTTGCAACACAAGAATACTGCATAACCGGATATCCTGTGCCTCAAAATTTATCTTATGAACTATCTGAAGGTGCAAATTTAATTTCCTACCTCGGTGAAAATGAAAATCAAATTTTAAATGCCTTAGGCATGTATAATAACAATTTTGAAGCAATAATTGGTGCTGCAAACGCAGCATACAATAATCCCGAACTTGGGTGGGTTGGCAGCCTAATAAATTTAGAAAAAGGGGATGGTTATTGGGTTATTGTAAATAATAACTTTATCTTTTATTGGGTAAGTGACTAAGTCATGATTATAATATTTATATTAAAAATAAGAAGTTATTCTCTGAACAATACCCATTATTAAAACCATAGTCAAAGTAGCCAATATACATATAGATAAAAGAATCCCCATTCTTATTAAAGCTATTTTCATATTTTATTAAAATTATTTTTCCTTTAAAGATAATGTTAACTCAAAATTAGCAACTATATCATCAGATATTGATGGAACATAAGCATCAATATTAACAATCATATTTTCCCGCTGACCTGAATCTATTGTTTTTTCTACTAATTTAATAATATCAGACCCTTGATTGCATCTAAAGTGGACATCTCCCTCAGCCCTTTTTAAAAAATCTGCTTTAAAATCTTTAAATATCAATGCTACTTTACGCTTACTATTTTGTATGCATATCATTGCTAAAAAACCGCCTGTTATATCTGCTCCTACTGACAGAGCTCCAAAATACATACTGCCTAAATGATTCTTTGTCCTGCGCTTCAGCGGAATCTTTATTTCAACAGATTTTTCATCAAGATAAATTATTTTAGGCCTACAAAACCATAATAATGGAATTTTTGTTAATCCAAAAATTTTTAAATACAAATCAGCTTTAGTTAAACTTGATATCATTTTTAATTTTTAGGAAATAAAAGAAAATTTAAAACAAAATCATCATAAATAGCCCTATCTCCTAAATCATAAAAAGAATTAGAACCATATTTAATATCCCATTTAGTTCTATCAACTATCAACTGTCCTCTAGAAATATTTTTATCAAAATCTATATTTGAATTTATAACCACTTTATTTGTAATCCCTTTTATATTCAATTCTCCAATTATAGATACATTGCTATTAATCATATCTTTGCTTGATATTTTTTTTGAGGATAAAATTTTAAGATATGCCTTTGGATACTTGCTGACATCAAAAAAATCTTCATTTTTTAAATGGCTAACTAAATAACCATTTTTTTTAGGATTCTCAATATCATCTACTGTTATAGATTGCATATCAACAACTATTTCACCACCTACAATTAGATTGTCTTTTTTCAGAACATATCCTTCATCAATAGCAATATGGCCATCATGGAAACCTGTGATTTTATATCCAATCCAATTCATTTTACTGATATCAGGGTCAATCCAAACTGTATCAATAACACTGCTTGAAAAAATTAAAGAAGTGAAAAATAATAGAATTGTTTTTTGCATAATAAACTCCTAATTATATTTGTACCCTCCACAGGATTCGAACCTGTAACCGCTGGAGCCGAAATCCAGTGCTCTATCCAGTTGAGCCAGGAGGGCATAACAATAAAAATAATCCCTCATAAATCAATCTATGAGGGAAATAAACAAATGGATGGGTGACTGATGGGAGTTGAACCCACGACCCCCTGTGCCACAAACAGGTGCTCTAACCAACTGAGCTACAGCCACCATCGATATTTATAAAAAACTTGTACTATAATTTATTAAGTTTTTTTATTACCTAATAATATTAATGTTCCCTGCCAATCATTTGACTCCCCATATTGGACTTTAGCTATATTATTTAAATTCGCGTCAAGAAACAACTGCTTCCAATCATTAATATATAGTGTGTTTGTTGAAATATTATATTCTTTATCCCAATTTAAAGATGGAATATTCTCAGCATAATGGTCTATTCCTATAACTAAAACTCCACCACTATTTAAAGATTGTACTAAATTGTTTATTATCTTTTGAGGATCCTTAAAATAGTAAAAAACTTCCATGCTGAAAATAATATCATATTTTTTATTGGGAATCCAATCCTCTATATCTTCAGTATAATAATTATTTTTAGAATCATATCTTTTTGCTTTATTAATCATCTCAGGAGCACCATCAACACCTTCAGCTAAAATACATTTTTGCAATTTAGAAATTTTTCTTACCACCCAACCATTTCCACATCCTACATCTAAAAATGAAAAATCATTTTTAAATACATTTGTTTTTTCAGAAACTAAATTAAACATAAAATCAACAGGAGCTTCATGGCCTCTTTGCATATCTAAATCTTTATCTGCAATAGCCCAATCATTAAATGTTTTAATATTTATCTTCATTATTTCACCTATACTTTCTACAAAAACCATATGATATCACAGCAAATAAAAACTCTACAAAAATAAATAAAAATAAATTGGTCGCAACATTGTCTGTAAACCCATAACTATGCAAACCAACATTTAATAAATTTACACCAAACCAAGCTAATGCAACTGTAATATTTGCAAAAACCATCCCAAAGCAAAAACCAAGAGGCTTAATTAATCCTGTTATTCTTAAATGCAACATCATAATTAACCACAATACAATTAACAACGCTCCATTTTCTTTTGGATCCCAACCCCAGAATCTGCCCCATGATTGGTCTGCCCAAATCCCTCCTAATATTGTTCCAAACAAGGTGAATAATAATGCAAATAGAGTNACACCTAGAAGGCTGTCATAAATCTTCTTTAATTGCTGTCTTTCGTCAGGTTGAATAATTTTTTTAATTAAATATAAATGAGCTAACATGCTAGCAACTACAGTCACACCATATCCAATTGTAATTGTAACTACATGTGTAGCAAGCCAAAAATTAGAATTTAGAACTGCAACTAGCATGCCAAGNGTATCTCCATCTGACTCATAGCCAAAAGAGACAAACAATAAAAAACTTCCAATAATTGAAGCTAAAAATATACCTGATGAATTTTTTCGCAAGTATTCAATGATAATTGATAACAATACAGTTATAAAAGCTACAAAAATTACCGATTCATATAAAGTTGTNACTGGNGGACGATNCATTATCATCATCCTATTTATAATAGCATAAAAATGAATTAAACAACCGCCTAAAACAAAACTATAGCCTAAATTATAAAATATATTTGGTTTAAATATCCAACTTATACATATAAATAAAAAAGCCATAACATATAAAAACACTGACCAATATAACAAACGAGCATCATTATACCATACCTCTCTGTTTAACTTATCTGTATTAACATCGTATATTTCAGATAAAGTTTTTTTATAACTTAAAATAGACTCATTCATAGATTCCTGATCTGAATCAATCAAGGCATGAATATACTGCTCTAGATAAATCAATAAAGAGTTTTGCTTATCAGTAAATTTCTTTTCAATAAGTATTTCCCATGGGGACTTCCAACTTTCATTTTCTTGATAGGGATCTGGAGGAATAATCTTTAATTTCTTAGAGAAGCTATCTTGCTCAATTTGCTGCAAAACAAGCATTAGAGAACTTAAAGACATGTCTGAATCAGTCCACTCAGCTCTATCTTTATCAATAAAATCCTTTAATAAAATTGAAAATTTTTCGATATTCTGAATAAAGAAATAATAACTCACTACTTCTCCATCAGGAATGTCTAAATATTTAGCAATTTGTGGATCTTCTATCCTTATAGCAGGTAGCAAACAAGTTAAGCTCCTACTTAACTCATTGAATGTATAAACTTTGTTATATATATCAATGAAATCAACTTCTTTTTTGGTTAAATTTTCTTCTGGCTTATTGGATAGATTTGAAAAATATTCTTGTTGTGACTTAATACCTTCTAGAATTTCACTATAATTATACTTATGATAATTATTTTCCCAATCTAAATTGAGAGTATAAACAATTTCAGGACTATTAATATTAAATACATCTTTATTGAATGCTGAATCCGTATTTGTAAATAACATAGNCATCCATTCTATAGCTGATAAGTTCTCATGCTTAAGAGTCCTTTTTCCATACAAAGATAACATATTATTTCTAGCGAATGTATCTAATGGCTTAATNCGACCAAACTCTTGAATAGGAATATTTTNGATACTCATTGTATCACTAGGAAATAAGCAGGTTGTTAAAAATAATAATATGGTAATAAAATATTTCAAAATTAGGCTCGCTTACCTCTTGGTATTTTTAAAATCAAATGAAGCAANATACCAATACACATAATAATACTAGATATATATGGAAACAGTCTACCATAATTTTCAACTACAGCAAATACTGATATATCAGAAAATTCACCTTCAAAAAATGAAGACTGGTANAATGTATAACCATTATGCCTGAGAGGTTCATTCATTTTAATTAATACATATCTTGGAATTGAATTTTCTATTAGATTAATATCAGAACTAAAGCTTTTAGGAATATCTGTGCTTGGATGAAGAATTTTTTTAAAATCAATCAATTCTATCTCAAATGGTAAAAAGGTCCTTTTATTTCGCAACTCTAAGTAAAATCTATTTCCATTATAAACAATAGGCTGACGAATTGGCTGCCCTTGATATACAATATACATACCATTATTCTCTTCATCTGAGCCTTGGACATCAATAACAACACCACTAATATTCCTCTCATATTCTTTATCAGGTTCTAATTCTTCCAAATAAAAATTCTTTGCAAACCCATGTGAGTTCTTATCACCAGAGTAATCCCTNCTAACAGGCTCACAATTTCTGAAAAATTTCAATACTTTAATTTGGAAAGGTACTGTCAACTCGTTNTCTACTATATTATTATCATATAATATTTTTTCATTGAAAACAGTATATTCATCATATTCTTGATTTGAATTATTAACTATAACAAGTTCTTTAATATAATAATCTTCAAAATAATCACTTATTTCACCTTCAGATATTGCCATTCTTCCCTCTTGGCTGAAATATGCTGTTATGCCTCCACCTAACATTAGCAATAAAGCACCTAAGTGAGTAATAGTAATTCCTAATTTTGATAGCTTAAAGATATTTGGTCTGAAAAAATAAAATAACAAATTAAATGAAATGATAAACATCAATAATCTACCTGATGGATATGGTAGATATCCAAACCACCCTATCCAACTAGAAAAAAATATTTGTTGAGCTTGATATAAACCTATNTCACGCTGAGCAATTGTACCTATAACAACCAATACAATCATCCANGCAATACCAAAAACAAAAATNTTTGGATTNCCTAAAAACTTTATAATTTTATTTAANTTTATATTATTCATTATATCTAAATGATGATGAAAAGTCAATAAACTCTTTTTTNAANNTCTCTAAATTAGCTGAATAAGTATTAAGCTTAACAAANATAGTAAAATCTTTTGNTGGTATTATAGAACATAAAAATGCTGATTCTTNATTCTCAGGATTAATAATTTCATAAACTTTATACNAACCTATTGTNCCCTTATNATNNCTCCCNTCTNGAATNANCTCTTCNTCAGAAAGCTCNANTAAATTTAATTGTTTTCTCCATCTATTNACATTCGCTGCAAGACNCCCTCCATCTCCATTTAAATAAATAACTGATAAATCTGCACTACCNTTTTCAGATGGAACTAGATANCTTGCTGATCTCATTGCTGATTTCTCATTAGGCAACCAATATGTAGGAGCATCCCATTGAAATGGCAAGGAGTCATTATCAACTTCGATTATAGATATTGTCTTCGGAATTTTATATGAACTAGTATAGTCCTCATTCTTAGGACTACAAGAATAAAAAAATACAAATATTATAACAAATAAGAATTTCATTTACCTTCTAGCCTTACTATTAATTAATAAACTAACATTAATTTTGATATTTGAATTTATTGGGAGAAATAGAAGCTTAGGAAGCTCAATACCAAATTGCTTTAAAGATATTGTAAATGATGACTGCACTTTATATTGCTCTGCCGATTCTTTAATTAAAGTAATTGGTATAGAAATTTGTTGTTGGACTCCTCCAATAGTCATTTCAGCTGATATGAACTCACTATCATATTCTTTTACTGAAAAATTGAAAATATTTAATTCTGCATATGGAAATGAAAAAGCTTTTAAATAATTCAACATATTACTATCTCTATTATCGTTACCACTATTTAAAGAAATTATTGGGACTTTGAATTTTAAGTCACAAACATCTCCATTTTTACTGCAATCTGAAACTAATAAAATAGAAGAACTTATACCTGAGAATCCATGTGTAGGATGGCTACCAAAGTATTCTACTTTACTCTCNGATTGTACAATCGAATAATTTGAAAAAACTAANTTGATTAATATTATATATAACAATCTCATGGCAACAATGTCATTAAAAATGCAAGAGTATAAGAACTAAATGTAANAGNTGTAATATTCCGATGCATTTCATATGGTTTAGGATCATTTGGATACTGTGCTGTATAGTACCCACTAATAGGAANAAGCACCATCCCAATAAAATGTATATATGATAAATATCTATGAACTTTAATTGATGAATATCCTTTAGAATATCGAAATGCTGGTGGTGCAAATAATTGTAGTCCTGCAGTAGTCATATAAATTGAAAAAGTTGAATANCCTAANTAACGATGGCTTGTAGCATTATCTCTATTACCTTTATTATACATATCACTACCCAAATACATCTGCACACCCATTAGTCCCATATTTAATAACCCAAGTTTTTGATGTGTTTGAAGCATTTGACTTCGAAGCTCTAATTCTTTTACACGAGAACTTGGTGCCAAATTTAATTTTCTAATAATTCCATCTTTACCCCATAATATTTTTTTAGACAATGGCATATTAGATGGTAAAGAATCTGCTATAGAGTAATTCATAGACTGTTCAGAAAAAATAAATGATAACATAAATAATAAAACTAATTTCAATTGCTCTCTTGTGCTCCAAAATGTATCCATAATGCAATTTTACGGACATCGCTATTATTCAACGGCCCACTAGGTGGCATTGATGGGTTATCTCCTTCAATAACTTGCCACAACCTACTATTGCTACTATCACCTATTTGAATAATATCACTATTTATAGTATTAAAATAAGATTCTAAGTTTANAGNTCCACCTGCATGGCATCCAGTACAATGATTATCAAATATAGTTTGTATGCTAGAAGTATAATCAACGAAACACAATTCATTATTTGCTATAATATTATTTGCAGAAAAATTATCAGATCCACTAATCATACAACCTGCGCATAATGAATTATCACCATTGCAAATACCACATTGGTCGATAACGGCTAAACCTCCACAATCACCTAAACAATCTCTAATTTGGCCTGGGTCTTCGCAATCACAGCTATATTCACTAACTGCATTCCCATTACAAACACCACAAACATCATATTCTTGACCACTTCCACACTCTCCATCACAACCTAAAATATTACCTTCACAATCACAGTAACCTTCAGGAACACCATTCCCATTTACAACTCCACATTCATCCATACATGATGAGTTGTCTCCACCAATTACACCACATTCATCTTTATCAGACAAGAAGAAATCATCACATGAATATAAAAACAATAGTGATATTAATATTATTTTACACGAAAACCCCATATACTAATTTACAGCTTTATGTTGCTTCAATTTAACATCATTCATATTGATTAACTGATTTAAATTGGAATTTTNAGAATTATAAATAAAAAATATTGTNTCTTCAAATGAAAGTATATTTATAAAGAGAAACGATGTAATTAAAAAAAATCTTTTAACCACAGTTAAAATTGACCTTAATTACCAATAACTATATTGACCACCAATATTATATCTTGAACATTAATTTGATTATCTGAATTTAAATCACCCGTAGAATAATTTTCAGGTTCTGTTCCCAATATCATATTTATTAAAACAACAACATCAAGAACATTAACCTCTAAATCACCATTTAGATCTCCCATGATATTATCAGAAACATATTCTAATTTAAAATTATCTATTGCAGCTTCTACTAATGATCCTCCTGAGCCATCATTACCATCATAAAAAACATCTTCNGCTACGAATTTAAAGACAACCTCTGATGTNAGCTCTGCAAAATCGGATAGTAAAAATGTTTGCTTAGAAAAATCTGTCAAAGAAGATGTAGTATATTCTAAAGCTAACCAAGAAGTACCATTATTATTGGACATGCTAACTTCCCACCTATCGCTATCTCCATTATCTCCAACATCATTTGTATACCACCTCCAATAGGATAAAACAACTTCATCTAAATCGCTCAAATCAAATGTTGGACTATATAATGTTGTTTTTCCATTATCAACATCATCAAAGCCACCATTACCTTCTTCATAACCATTACCTGTAATAAAGCAATACTGACCTTCATTNAAATCATTAACACCTGGTTGAACTTGAATATTATCATCATTAAATGTAGCTANTGGCATCGCCANCTCCCATATNCCGCTAGATGCATCATCNGATTCATCACCAATAATCCATCCATCAATGCTATTTTCAAAATCATTAGTGTAGAAATCAGGCAAATCTCCTAAAATAAAAATTACATAATTAGTAGGAGCATTAACAGGATATGTCTCAACTATTCCCTCTGAATCAACTCCCATTATATAATACTTAATTATCATCCCATCATATAGCTCAGTTAACTCAGCTTCATATGTATTAGCTCCAAAATTTTGATTCATTTCTAAGGTTTCCCAACCATTTCCAATATCATAGTTTAGTTGCACAGCATCAATACTTCCTGAATACGATGTAACATCAGCAGAAAATGTAATTGTACTGTTTGTATATGGCATATCTGAAATCTCTGAATGGCTAATATTGATTCCTGAATTTCCTATACCATCAATTGCAGTAACACCTGAATTTGTTGGATCTAAATATTGCCCAAAGCCAGAGTCCCACCCCCTATCAAATCTTCCATATCCATGATTATACTGCTGATCACAATAACAATCTGGAGATGGATCACAATAATTTGTATATATATAGCTAGCAATACCAACCTGTCTTTTGTTTTGATCAAAGAAAGGAGAACCAGAAGAACCAGGGATGACTCTTCCATCATTATATTCAAATTCCCAATAATTACTTCCAGANCCACCTGCNGATACATTATCATTTGTAAATGAAATTCTTTTTGTACTTCCACCGGGATGATGTATNCCTACGGCTTCTTGAGGTGGAGTGCTTGATCGAGACCAACCCACATAAAATGGATCATATGAATCTGGAATATTTGAAGTTAATTCTAATAATGCGACATCTGCTCCAGAATTAATATCTTCACTTGCCAAAAGAGTAGANCCACTAATACTTTGATTTAAAGGACCTGTCGTNCCTGNACATGTGGATGCTTGATAATTAAAATGNAAAACATATCCACTAGCACTACCACTCACACAATGGTCTGCAAATAAAACATANGGAGTTCTATCATTGGCTGTATTATTAACTACTGATGCTGAACACAAACCTCCACCCATAGTTACTCTAATAACTCCATTGATTTGATCACGCCATTCATCTCCATCTGGACAAACTACATTAGTATTACAATCATCTCTATTTGAACTAGNTGTATCAAAATAATTCATAATATCTGAATAATCATGAATAATAGATGCTATTTCTAAATCAATTAAATCTAATTCATTATTAGGGACTGTAAGCTCTACAACTACCTTNTCACCTTTTATAATTGATGTTGAAAACACCTTNGAGGCCTTATTATTCCTTGAATTAAAAGAACCTAACTTGAAAGTCCTAGATTCATCATAGAAAAAAAGTCTAGAATTAGGACTTAATTCAAAATTGCTAAATTGAATACCTATACCAAAGGCATCTGCTGATTCAATACCTAAAATGAATGTAGTCTCATAATCATCCTGTATAATAAGTGATTCTTCTAAAACATCAATAGATAATTCATATTCATATCCAAATTGAAATACCATTGGATGAAATTGTCTNTCAATTTCAGAATTTGAATCTACTAGTATATAATCAATATTATTGATTCTATTTTCATAGAATTTAGGTTCTCCTCCCCTTTCAATTTGAGAGAATAAAAATGATACTGATATAAGTGTATAAATAATTTTTTTAATCATANTTAAAATTATTAAATCCAAAATATTTTTATATCTAACAAAATTGTAATAAGTTGTAATAAATTATTTTAGAAACCTGACAAATTGCTCATTCTNAGATCGTGGCTCAATAGATAACGGATGCTTAATAGATTCAACTATTGAAAATTTGTGACTAAATAAATCTAATGTCTCTTCTAAATCAATACCAAAAGGAGGGCCGCCATCAGACAAGTCCTTATTAAGAGGAAGCAAAATTGCAACTAGCTCACCCCCTTTTTTTAATAATCTATGCATTATTTCTATATATTTCATTCGCATACTAGGATGTATTGCACAATAGCATGTATATTCAATTATATAATCAAATTGATCATATAATGATTCTTCTAAATTGAANATGTCATTTTTCAATGCAGTTAAATTAATCTTTTTATCTTTTGATTGTTTTTTCAACCTAGATATAGGAGATTCTGCAAAATCAATAGCTGTTACATCATGTCCTTTAGAGGCAAAATATAATGGATCATAGCCATTGCCCGCACCTGGTATACAAATTTTACTTAATAGCTCTAAATTGTCACACCAATTCATAAAAATAGGAGTTGGTGCACCTAGATCCCAACCTGTATTATTTTCTTGATAACATTGTTCCCAAAAATGAGCTGAAGATACATTGGAGTCATTCATAATTAATTAAATGCATATTTCTGCAAATCTGATAAATCTAATACTTCTAGAGTTCTATAATGAGTTGAATCTAAAAAGACTGGTGGGGCTACATTATTTTCCAAAGCCTGTTTCCATCTAAGTGCACAAAGACACCATTTATCTCCTGGTTTCAAACCTTTAAAATTAAAAGTAGGATTCGGTGTAGATAAATCATTTCCTACAGATTTACTAAATGTTAAAAAATCTTCTGTTGCTAAAATGCATACCGTATGCATGCCATAATCTTGTTTTGAGGTATTACAACATCCATCTCTAAAAAAACCTGTTTTAGGATTCTCACAGCATGTTTTTAATTTTTCTCCAAATACATTAATCGATTTTAACATTTGATTTTTCCTATATAGATAATAAAATAAAAAGCCTCTATTTAAAATAGAGGCTTTTTATTAACATTAATTCATACAATATGATATTTTAAGAACCTAATATTGTATTTACGATTCCAACTATATCTACCACATTCAATGTTCCATCTTCATTAAAATCACCACAGAAGGATATTTCTTCTAAGTTATCTCCACTTAGAACTGCATTTACTATTGCAACAATATCTACCACATTCAATGTTCCATCACCATTTGCATCCCCAAGCAATCCACAACCCGTACTTTCAACCA
>NZVQ01000013.1 GCA_002701525.1 Fidelibacterota bacterium
GATCTTTTGGAAAACGTTTCTCTTTTAACTGTTCTTCAAAAGTATCAGGAGCATCATCACAAAATGTCGCTTCAAATGGAATTACACGAATACGATTCCACGTCGCTTTATCACTATACGGAACTTGTGGAGGGTCATTACAAATCAAGACTAGTTTAAACATAGGAGTAATTTCAGTACCTTCTTTGTAAAGACCACGAGCAAAAAATGTATCATTACCCGATAATTCTTTCAAAATACCAATTGGATTTCATGAACAATATATATTTAAAATTGATTCAGATCCATTATTAGATTCAATAGTTAAGATGAAATAAATTAATAATTATTCTTCTTTATAAGCTGCTCCGTATTTTATCAATTCATCAAGCAGCTCTTCAACTTCATTAACATTATTTGCCTTCATAAATTTGATTCTCCAGTCTGAAGCTTTATTGAAACCTTTGAGATAATATCCAAAATGTTTTTTTGATAAGTTTACACATTGAGTTTCGTTTTTAGCATCTTTCAAAAGGTGGAAATGCTTTTTACATAATAATGTTTTTTCCTCAAGGGTAGGATTTTTGTAGGGTTTTCCTTCTAGCCCGCACAATATGCTTTTGAATATCCAAGGGTTACCCATCGCAGCTCGTGCAATCATTACTCCATCACAGTTAGTTTCATCTATCATCCTCATATAATCATCATACCCTTTAACATCTCCATTCCCAATGATAGGTATATTTACTGTTTGTTTAAGTTCTTTTATATGGTTCCAATCAGATAGACCTCTAAATTGCTGTTTAGTAGTTCTAGGGTGCAATGTGATTGCTTTTACTCCAATTTTTTCTAAAACTTCTCCTGCTTTTGCAGATACTATATTACCCTCATCCCAACCTGCTCTCATTTTAACAGTTACAGGTGTATCACCTACTGCTTCAACAACTGCCGCAGTAATTTCCTCCATTCTACATAAATCCTTCATTGCAGCAGAGCCAGCCCCTTTTTTAGTTACTTTAGGAACAGGACAACCATAATTTATATCTATAATATCAGGATTATATTTCTTTTTTAAAAATAAAGCACTTTGAGATACACTTTCAGGATCTTCTCCAAATATTTGGACCCCAATAGGCCTTTCATCATCAGTGAATTTAATTAAGTCTAGAGTTCTTTGATTTTCTCTTATTATACCATTTGCACTAACAAATTCAGTGTATACAATAGATGCACCAAATTCTTTGCAAATAACTCTGAATGGATGATCTGTAATTCCAGCCATAGGAGCTAATAATAAGGGGGTTTTAAGTTTTATATTGCCAATTTCAAGCATCAGTTCAGATTTTATATTTATTTAATAGACAATTTAGATTGCCATTTTTAAACTTTATACTTTTTATGCATGGGATATCGATATATTCAAGTGAACTAGTGTCTATAGTAAAAATAAACACCGTAGAATCACTACAATTTTCTTTTAGTTTATTTCCTATTTTTTCATAGAATTGATCAAGATCTTTATTTACAGCAATTCTAATATCATAAGGAGGGTTAAATACGATTGCAGAATTTGACTTAGGAATAAATTCATAGAAATTTCTTCTTCGGACAGTGAAGTTTTTTTCTAGATTTAGATTGGACACACTCCCCGAAATCATTTTCAATGAAGCTTCATCCGTATCAGAACCACAAAACAAGATATCTTTATTAAGGATGCTATCCCTCAGTTCTCTTTTAGTTTTATCGTATAGCTCAGGATCGTAGTTGAACCAATTCATAAAGGCAAAGTTATCTCTGCAGATTTGTGCGGGAACATTTAGAGATTTCATTGCAGCTTCAATTAACAATGTGCCCGAACCGCACATTGGATCATATAACATTTGATTATCTAATGTCATACTAGAAATTATATTTGCTGCCAAGACTTCATTTAATGGTGCTTCATGTATATCATTGGTTCGATATCCTCTTTTATACAGTGGAGCTCCACTAGTATCAATATATAATTTTATATGATTATTGTGTATATAGGCATAGATAGGTATATCAGGATTCCTCTTATCAACATTAGGTCTTCTTCCATAATTTTTAGTAAAATAATCTGCTATTCCATCTTTTATAACTAAGGCAGTATACTGACTATTTAGTCTCCTATCAGTTGAATTTACTTTTATAGCAAAAGAGTGTATGTTGTTTAGATATTTATCCCAAGAAATATTATAAATATCATTATAGAGTTTTTTTTCATCAAATGAGAATTCGGCTATTTCAGAATATAAATACATTCCATATCTAGATGAACAATTTATTTTGTATATATCACTTAGGTCTCCATTAAATTGAATTCCTCCATCAACAGATATAGGTTCTTCAATACCTAAATCTTTCAGCTCTTGCTTACAGTATTCTTCAAAACCTCTTATGCATGATAAAAATAATGTATATTTCATATCATATTTTACATATTAAATTCATTTACAAAATAAACAAATAATATTAAGGAAAAACATGGATATTCTTTTTGCCCAACAAACAGCCGATGCAACGACCTCTATAATAAGTTCCTTGCCGCCTCTGATTTTAATGTTTTTAATTTTCTATTTTATCGTCATTAGACCGCAAACAAAAGAGCGTAAAGAGCATGAAGAGCAATTAAACTCTCTAGTTAAAGGAGATAGGGTATTATCTAGCGGTGGAGTTTTAGGCAAAATAGTAGAGTTTCAAGGTAAGGATAATGATATCATAATTATTGATACAGAGTGCAATGGGAAGCTGAAGATGAAAAAGTCATTTATTTTAAAAAAACTAAACAGTACAAAAGATAATTCATGAGAATTGTATTTTTTGGAACTCCGGATTTTGCTATCCCTAGCTTAGAATCTATTTTGAATTCAAAACATGAGTTGCTAAGTGTCGTTACTAATCCTGATAAAAAATCAGGTAGAGGGCTTAAAACAAAGCCGTCACCAATAAGTACTTTTTGCGGTAGCAAGTTTATAGAATGTTTGCACTATTCTGATTTTGAAAATCAAGATGTCTACAATGCTCTTGAAAGCATGAATCCCGATCTATTTGTGGTTGTAGCATTTAAAATCCTGCCTGAAAAAATAATAAATATTCCTAAGCATGGATCAATTAATGTTCACCCTTCATTGCTGCCTAGGTACCGTGGNTCTTCTCCTATACAACATGCTATATTAAACGGAGATCAAGAAACAGGGGTTACTGTTTTNAAACTAAATGNAAAGGTTGATTCAGGACATGTTATCAATCAAAATAAATATATTATTAAAGACCAAATTAANTTTTCTGATTTATATNTTGAATTATCAAAATTTGGAGCTAAAACATTAATGGAAGCTATTGNGCTNATTGAATCTGGAAAAGTTNACTATGTAGCACAAGACAATTCTAATNATCAAACTACATATGCTAAAAAAATAAATATTCAAGATTGCAGAATAGATTGGAATATGTCCGCTTTAGATATTAATAATAAAATCAGAGCTTTTTCAAAAAAACCAGGAGCTTTTACTGTTTTAAATAATAAAAAAATTAAAATTTTAGATTCAAATATTTATAAAAGTCAACATTTAGATATAAAGGTGTCAGATTGCATGTCGTTTCAAAAATCTTTATTTGTTGGCACAAAAGATTATCCAATTAAAATAAATTCATTGCAAGTTGAAGGTAAAAAAGAAATTAGTGGAAGAGATTTTGCTAATTCAAATTTTTTTGCAAAAAATAAAGTAATTAGATTTGATTAAAANAGATATTAAAACTCGTATAGNAGCTATTAAAATTATAAGAGATGTTTTAGTATTTAAAAAAAAACTAAAATCTGCTACTTCTAAATATTTAAGTAATGATTTTTCATCCTTAGATATTCGATTCGTTATTGAATTGTCTAAAGGTACTATTAGGATGTCTAAACGAATAGAATATGAGATATCTAAATATTATAATGGAAAAATCAAGAAGTTAGAAAAATTATATTTAGTTATTTTGCAATCTGCAATATACCAAATAGATTATATGTCTACTGTTCCTNATTATGCAGTAGTTTCAACCTCCGTTGATATAACTAAAANTTTTTTTCCTAAATATGCAGGCCTTACTAATGCATTGCTAAGAAATATGATTTCTAATAGAGATGTNTTAGATAANCCTTCTAANCAAGATTCTATTAAATATTTATCAAATTATTACAGTCACCCCGAATGGCTTGTTACTAAGTGGAGTAAAAAGTATAAATTTGATTCATTGGTAAANCTGTTGAATTATAATAATTCCCATGCTGAAGTTTGGTTTCGTTATAATGAAAATAAAGTTAGTTTTGATGATATAAAGTCTAATTTTAATAAAAAAGAATACGAGCTGAGGAANCACCCTGATTTAAACAATTTTTTTACAATTAATAAGTCTTCATATATATTAAACAGTCAACTCTTTCAAAAAGGGGGAATATCTGTGCAGAGTCCAACTAATGGCTTAATAATAAAATTATTAGATCCATTGAAAAATGAAACTGTACTAGACCTATGTGCTTCTCCGGGAGGAAAAACTGTCGCNATAGCAGATTGCATGTCAGGAATAGGTAACATTATAGCTCANGATATCAATGAGGATAGAATTGCATTAATNATAGATAGTATAAAAAGAAATAAAATATCAAATGTTAAAGCTGAGATTAAAGACTGTAGNAATGATATNCTGCTGCAATCATCTAAAATGATTGCAGATGTTCCTTGTTTGGGAACGGGTACAATTTCAAAAAATCCAGATTTAAAGTGGAAAAAAACCATAAATGATTTATCTGAATTGACTAATTTACAAGAAGATATTTTGCAGAATTGTTCAAAGTATTTAAAGTCTAATGGAGTTCTAGTATACAGTACATGTTCGATTGAAGAAGAGGAAAATTGGATGATAGTTGATAAATTTCTTGATAAACATCCAAACTATATAGTTGATAATGCTAAAAAATATGTAGATTCTAAATTTACAGATTCGAAAGGGGCCATTAATATAAAGCCTCATATTCATAATATGGATGGTGGTTTTGCTGTTCGGTTAATTAATTATGAAAGTTAAATTTTTTCAATACTTATTTTCCTTTATTACCTTGTGTTTTTTTGGTATACTAATTTTTGATAACATATTATTACCAATCTATGTGGGCTATAACAATGAAATATACTTGCCTGATGTTAGGGGTGAGTATTTATATAAAGGNAAAAAAGTTTTGAATGAAAAAGGGTTTAAGGTTGAGGTCGTTCATATTCCATACGATCAAAATAATCAACCAGGGACAATTATCAAAATGTTTCCAAGGGCTTTTAAAAAAGTAAAAANTAACAAAATTGTAAAATTAGATGTAGCAGGTCACCAAGAAGATGTTATTACCCCTACTTTTCTAGGGTTNTCAGAGAGNAATGCGAAAATAAAGATTGCAGAGTTTGGGTTAAANCTTGATACTTTGATGCAAGAGTTTAATGCTGAAGTTGAAAATGGTTTAATTAGTTTTCAAATGCCAAAGCCTGGTCGCTTAATTAAAACAGGAAATAAAATAATACTTGGAGTCAGNAAGGGTGTTCCTCCTGATTATTATACTGTTCCTGAATTANTAGGTAAAAGTTTTTCTGCAGCTAAAAAAATATTATTAAATAGCGGTTTAAGGTTGGGTGAAATAAGTTATGAATATCACCCTAATTTAATTGAGAATACAGTTGTAGAACAAAATCTTACAGAAGGAATGAGAGTTTCGTTTCCTGCAAAAGTTGATTTAATTCTATCAAAAGATAAGGAGTGATTGCAATGAGGAATATTTCACCTTCAATTTTATCAGCAGATTTCACTATAATACAAAGTCAGATTAAGGAAGTTGAAGATGCTGGTGCAGATAGATTGCATATAGATGTTATGGATGGTCATTTTGTGCCAAATTTGACATTTGGCCCATTCATAATAAAACAATTAAGAAAANTTTCAAATATTCATTTTGAAACACACTTGATGATAGANCAGCCTGATAAATATTTGCAGGATTATATAGATGCAGGATCAGATACGGTTATTTTTCANTATGAGGCATCAAGCAATATTAATAGAGATATTAAGATTATAAANAAAAATAATAAATTNGCNGGAATTGCAATTAACCCAGATACTGATCCTAATGTTTTAAAAAAATATATAAATGATATTGACTATATATTAGTAATGTCAGTTTTTCCTGGATTTGGAGGGCAATCATTTATAGAAAACACATTAGAATCCATGAAGAGATTAGATGAATTAAGAGGAGATAGAGATATCCTGATAGGTGTTGATGGAGGTGTTAACTTGAAAACGATAAGTAGAGTCTATGATACAGGTGTAGATGTTACTATTGTTGGATCTGGTTTATATAAAGCCCCAGATATTAAAGAAAGATTTGATGAATTAATGACAATAGGAAAATAGAATGAATATAAANGTAGAATTATATAGAAAAATAATGCATGTTTCATCTTCATTAATTGCATTTGGTGTATATTTTTTTGATTATAATATATATANCCCCATTTTATTTATTCTTACACTTATTNNGATTTCTTTTGATATGTTAAGAATTAATTCAGCTGCATTCTCGAATTTTTATTATAAGTACTTTAATAATTTTACAAGAAAAATGGAAAAGGATAAAATCACGGGTGCTTCGTTTGTATTCTTAGGNAGCTTGTTGACAGTATTNATTTTTGAAAAGGANATAGCTTTTTGGGGTTTATTAATCATGAGCATTTCAGATTCTTGNGCTGCTGTAATAGGTGTTTTATTTGGCAAGACGAAGCTTTTTAATAAATCTTTAGAAGGAAGTCTTGCATATTTTTGTTCAACATTTACTATTTTATTTTTTTCTGGTTTGGGATTGGCTGAAATTTTGATAGTTTCATTTATTTCTACTATTGCAGAGCTATTTTCTAGTTACAAATATAATGACAATGTTGTNATCCCNTTGACTACTTGTACTGTAATTTATATACTTAAGATTTTATAAATGAATTTTATAAGTAATATATTTTTATGGCTATTGCCATTGATATCTATTCCATTAATAATACATCTTTTAAATAGACGNAAGATTGTTCAANTAGATTTTGGAAGTATCTACTTTCTAGAATCGCTAAAAACAGATTCNATGAAGAGGATTAATATACTGCAGTGGCTATTGCTTGCTATTAGAACTTTCATTATNCTTCTTATTATATTAATGATGTCAAGACCTATTCTTAAGGGTTACTATCCACTAATGCAAGTTGATCCAGGTTCGTCAATGTCTATTATTGTAATTGACGATAGCTTTTCATTGAATGGTAGCATTGATAATGAGAGTCGTCTTGCATTGATTAATAAAAAATATAATCAAGTATTNGATAGCTTTGATGAAAAATCTCAAATATGNATTATATCATTGTCTGAAGGTGTTTTGTATGATGGGATAAATGTTAATTTACCAGATTTGTCTAGGTTGATTGCTATTAGTAATAAAAATGGTGAATTGTATAAATATGTAAATATTATTAATGAAAAATTTGANGATCCNATAATNAATAAAGAAGTTTTTATAATTACGGATGGGCAAGCTAATCTATTTACAAATCTAGATAAAAAGAAAATGGCAGATTGGAATATGTACTTTGTTTTAATTGATGAATTAAAATCAAATTTGAAAATAAACTATGCNAAGGTGAACAACAGTATAATCATTAAAGATAAAATAGTAGATGTCGAGGTTGAGATTGAAAATAATAGTTTAAATAATGTTGAGAATANCATGGTTAATATTTTTATTAATGATGTCAATGTCGGACTCCAAAATATAAGTATAGATGCAGGTGAGAAAAAAAAGGTTGTATTTTCTACTGTTTTTGCAAATTATAATGACAATATCNTTAAAATATCTTTATCAGAAGATGATAATAATTTAGATAACGACTACTATTTGAATATCTATATTCCAAATAAAATCAAGGTGCTGTCTGTTTTTAATGGGCTAGAGAATACTAAATACATTTCAAATGTGATTGATGTTATCAATAAAAAGAATACTGTCTTTGATTATGATGCTATTCAATATTTAGACTTATCTTATGCAAACTTAAAAAGATATGATGTTATTGTTATCCATGATTATGAGGCTTTTGAATTTCACTATAATTATTTTGAAGAATATTTGAATTCTAATAATCATTTGATTTTATTTCCTGAATATGATAATGATTTGAGTCAGNTGTATGGAATATTAGAGTTTGAAGATGNNGGAGAATATGTTTCGTTAGAAAATAATATATATGAAAAAGTAAATTATTTAGATTTTGCCTCNTATGCTAAATCCTCACCATCAGATCCTGANAATAAAGATTTTATGAAAGTTTTTAAATATATAGAAAGTCCTATTAATTCAAATTCAATTGCATCGATAGGTGATTTGAATTCTTTTTGGGATAAAGTGTATTTTGCCAATTCAAAGATTGATGTATTTTTCACTGCTTTTCATTTAGATTGGAATGANTTTCCTTTAAAGGGNGGGTTNATTCAATTTATCAAGGAATTGCTTTATTCTAATTATAATAATTATAATTATAATAAGCANATAGGTGAATCGCATTATCTAAATATCAANAATNCAAGCATTATAAATAAAGTTAAACATTTAAATCCTAATGGTGATATCCAATATATATCATTGAATTCTGGTAGTTTTAATGTAGAAANTATAAAAAATCCTGGATTGCATGAATTTTATAATGACAGTTATTTATTNCAATCTTTAGCCGTGAATATAGAGCCTGCCGAATTATCCTCTAGACTTTTAACAAATAAAGAGATAAATGCTTTAGTNGGTCATGATTGTTANTTTTTTAGATATGATGATTCGGTATCTNCATCAATAATTAATAATAGGGAAGGTTATGAATTGTGGAGATATCTTCTTTGGATATTATGTTTTATGATTATAATTGAAATGCTTGTTTCAAATGGTAATAGAAAAGCGTAAAAGCACATCTTATGAAAAAGCTATTATTGTAGCTGTTAATAAAGAAAATGACCAAAATCTTTTAGACGAAGAACTAGATGAGCTGGTACTTTTATCAGATACTGCAGGGGCAAAGATTGTAGATACCATTATCCAAAACAGGACTAAAATTGATTCATCTACATTTATAGGTAGTGGGAAAGCACAATCTATTATTAATCAATCAAAAACATTAGGTGTTACCGTTTTNATATTCAACAACGAACTAACACCTGCTCAATTAAAAAATATACAAAAAATGGCTGGTGATAATTTGAAAGTTATAGATAGAACCGGTCTAATATTAGACATTTTTGAAAAGCATGCTAAAACTAAGGAGGCAAAAGCACAAATTAAATTAGCTAGACTCCAATATTTGCTTCCTAGGCTGACTAGACAGTGGACTCATTTGGAAAGGCAAATGGGAGGGGTNGGCACTAGAGGTGGTCCTGGTGAAACCCAAATCGAAATTGATAGAAGNTTAATTAGAAATCAAATAGCATCTTTAAAAAAAGAATTAAAAAACATTCAAAAACAAAGAGTTACACAGCATAAAAAAAGAGATGAAATATATAAAGTCAGTTTGGTAGGCTACACCAACTCAGGAAAGTCTACTATAATGCAGTCGCTAAGCGATTCTAATATATATGTTCAAGATCAGTTATTTGCAACACTAGACACTACTACAAGGAAAATTGAAAATAAAGATAATCATGATTTTTTACTAAGTGATACAGTAGGCTTTATTCGCAATTTGCCACACGACTTGATAGCATCTTTNCGTTCAACTTTAATGGAAATTGAGGAGTCTGATTTAATATTGAAAATTATAGACTCTTCTTCTANAAGCATAGATTTGCATCTTGCAACAATTAAAGAAGCATTAGATACATTNAAAATTGAATCTAAATTGGAATTGATAGTTTTTAATAAAATTGATTTAATTGGAAAAGATGATCTTTATAAAATTAAAAGAATGTATCCAAATAGTTTATTTATATCNGCAGTAAANGAGCTTAAGATAAATGAATTNCTAAATGAAATTCAAAAGAAATTAAGCGAGCTAAATGAAGTAGTTGAGCTAAGCATACCATATCAAAAATTATCTGTAATAGATTATATATATAAGACCTCAAAGATTATCAGCAGAGCAGATGAGTATGAAGAAGTCATTTTGAAAATTGAATCAAGTTCATCAAATATAAGAAAAATTAAATCTATAATAAAGTAGACGTAAGAGTTTTAGGTTTTATCAGATTACTCCGATTTTAGATATAAGCGGAAATCTGATTNCAAATTGCAAACTTCCTTGATTCAAATAAATGAAAAGGCCTGTTTTTAAAGTGCAAACCAAGAAATCCATTAGATAAGTTGAAAGTTCTGATAAATTGCCTAATTCCCTTACGAATACTTTAAAAAAACTATTAAATTTAACATTGAGAAAATTTATAAAAAAAATAAATTATGTATAGAATGTTAATAACTACTTCGAATGATAAATCTGTTTTAAATATGATTGCAGAAGATTGTATTTTAAATAAAAAGCTTTCTCCATGTGCACATATCATAAATGATGCCAGGTCATTCTATTTGTGGAATGATGAGTTTGTNTCTGAAAATGAATATCTATTATTGATTAAATGTAAAGATGAAAACATAGAAAAAATAAATGATATTATCAGTGCAAATCATAATTATGATGTCCCCGAGTTAATCTCTNTGCAATTCGATATAGTTTCANAAAAATATAAGGAATGGTTTAATAAAAAATGAGTTTAGATACAATATCAATTACATTTATTTTAGTTAATCTTGCATATTTAATGACCTTTACTGCTCTGTCAATAAAAGAGGTTTTATGGCTTAGAGTAGTATTGGCTTGTTCACATTCAATGATTTTTATCAANAACTATTATTATGCACAAAATTATAATGTTGCCGTTTGGAACTTTATTTTTATTTTAGTGAATATTATACAGGTAGTAAGAATTTATGATGATAGAAAGCCAAGGATGATTCCTCAGGATATGGAAGATTTATATAGAGGAATATTCTCCGCCTTCACATCTAAAGAATTTTTATATTTTATGAATTTGGGAGAAAAAGAAATTATCAATAAGCAAAAGTTAATAAGCTTAGGTGANCATCAAAANGATCTGTTGCTTGTATTGAATGGAGATGCTTTAGTAATGAGAGAGGGTAAACATCTTGCTAAGTTAAATAGGGGGCAGTTTTTAGGCGAGATTAGTTTTTTAACAGACCAGCCAGCTTCTGCAGATGTATATGCAGAAGATGAATTGCAATATATAAAATGGGATCAAAGTAAAATTAGAGCTATTAAAATTTCAAATAATGCTTTTTGGGCAAAGTTAAATTCTGTTCTTACTAATGACTTAACTGCTAAGATAACTTCCTAATTGTTTTATAGTAAATACTTGAAAAAAAGAGGGGTGCCGTTTGACACATGGAGTTTTCCTTCAATTAGCCAGCCTAACTTCTCATCTATAATTATAATTCCTTCGTATTCGGAATCTAAATATATTATTAATACATTAGACAGTCTAAATCAGCAATTAGGTTTTGATTTTGCTTCTTTGTTAGTTGTGGTGGTTATTAATAATAGTGATGATGAATCAGCTGATATAGTTGATGATAATTTAAAAACAGCTCAGCTAATTAATAACTACAAGTCTAAGTATACATTAATATATATTGATGCATTTAGTAATAAAAATGCTTTGCCTATTAAATCTGCAGGAGTTGGCTATGCAAGAAAAATAGGTATGGATTTTGCTTTAAAGCATTCTTTAGAAGATACTGTTCTTTATTGTTTAGATGCTGATACTGTAGTTTCAAATCAATATTTGTCAAAAATATCATTAGCATATAANCAGAAGCCAATAAAAGCACTTCTTNTTNATTTTGAGCATCAAGAAAATAAAAATAAGCATTTAACTAANCANNTTAGAGNTTATGAGGCTTTTTTAAAAGAAACAGCTATGAATATTGACAAAACAGGTTCCCCTTATGGATATGTATCATTAGGNCCAACTATAACTTGCTTAGCNGATACATATGTTAAAGTTGGTGGNATGGTTAATAAAAAGGCAACAGAAGATTTTTATTTTTTACAACAAATTAGAAAATTNTCTGAGATTTATTTTTTAGATGAGAAGCTTGTCTTTCCGTCATCCAGAATATCTAATAGAGTATATTTAGGTACAGGATATCGAATGAATGAANTAATTAAAGGACAAGATATTAAAAAAATATATTATTCTAAGGAGTCATATAAGATTTTAAAAAAAACTATTTATGAAATAATATCATCATACAAAAAAGAAAAGTCAATTATTCGTCAAAAACTTTTAGCAATAGATGACAAGCTAGATGCTTTCTTTCTAAAGGAAGGTTTTTTTGATGTTTGGGATAATATCAACAGCGAGTCAAATACTATTAAACAATTTGAATTGCAATTTCATAAATGGTTTGATAATTTAAAAACATTACGATTGCTTAAATTTTATTCATAAAATATGATTGAAATAAATAAAAATATTAAAAAAGCAAGGACCTTGCCATCCAAATTCTATTTAGAAACACATTTTTTCAATAAATCAAAAAATATTTTTAGAAATTCTATGCAACCCATTTGTTCTATTCATGAATTAGAAAATATATCTCTGTATCCTGTTGAATATTTTCCAGACTATTTAAATGAGAACTTAGTTGTTACTAAAAAAGATAAAACTTTTCAATGTATATCTAATGTATGTACCCATAGAGGTCATCTGTTAACGGAATGTGCTAGCAATACAAGTGTTTTAAAGTGTAGATATCATGGAAGAACTTTTGGATTAGATGGTAAACTNAAAAAGGCTCCTGGCTTTGATGATGCCCTCGATTTCCCAATAGATANAGATCATTTGAAACCTGCTTCTATTTATGATTGGAATGGGTTTTTATTTTTATCNTTAAGTGAAANCGAAAAAGTATTTGAGACNTTGACCCAAATAGATGAAGTNTTACCAAAATTTCCCTATAAGGATCTATGTAAANAACCATTGAAGAGCGAATATGAAATAGACTGTCATTGGGCATTGTATTGCGATAATTATCTTGAAGGNTTTCATATTCCATATGTTCATAAAGGGTTGAACAGTGATATGGATTGGAAAAAATATGAAACTCATATTTTGAATGAAATAGTATTGCAAACGGCTATATCAAAAGACTCTAGNAATATAATATCATATGATGAAAAAAATAAGATGTATGCATATTACTTTTTTATTTTTCCAAATATTATGTTGAATTATTANAATTGGGGCTTGTCTATAAATATTATAGAGCCGATTGCTAAAGAAAAGACTAGAGTTAAATATATGATATATAATTTAAAAAACCATTCTGTNCCATCAAATTCATCTAGTTCNGTAGATAAAGTCGANTTGGAAGATCAAGAGGTTGTTTTGAGTGTTCAAAAAGGCATTAAATCANTGAATTATGAATCAGGNAGATTCTCTCCAACTTTAGAAAAAGGTGTCCATTATTTTCATAAATTAATTAGTGAAAGAATAAATTAAATATTATGATTAGTATTTTTGACATATTTAAAATTGGNATAGGCCCTTCTAGCTCACATACAATGGGNCCTATGTTAGTATGCAATAAAATTATAGATAGANTTAATAAACATGAATTGNTAGATGAAGTTAAGTCTATTAAAATTGAGTTGTTCGGNTCNCTTGCTTATACTGGTAAAGCTCACGGAACAGATAAAGCATTAGTCGCAGGCCTTTCTGGTTTTAAATCTGAATCTGTAAATCCAAAAGATATTAAATCTGTATATCAGAAAGTTGTTGATNGTAAAACACTCNATTTGTCAGATTCATTATCAATCAAATTTGATATAGACAAAGATATTATTTATGATACTCAAACTAGACCTNCATATCATTCGAATGCNCTTACTGTACATGTCTACGGCAACAATCANCATCTTATTTTAAAAAAAACCTATTACTCAATAGGNGGTGGAGCCATTGTNTCTGATAATAAAATAGATTCAAAGCCTATTTATGTTAAATNCNCTTATGAGTATACATCGGCCTCAGANTTATTTAAAATATGTGATAAAAATAAAATGAATATATGGCATGTGATTTTGGAAAATGAAAAATCATTTAGGGATGAANCTGATATTAATTCAAAAATTAGNAATTTATGGTCGGTTATGAATAGCTCGATTGAAACAGGCATTGCTACAAAAGGTATTTTAGATGGAGGNCTAAAAGTAGAAAGAAGGGCACCTGGCTTGTTTAATCAATTAATTAATGATAAAAGTAATGATAGCCTATTAGANCTTGACTATGTTAATGTTTTTGCCATTGCAGTTAATGAAGAAAACTCTTCAGGAGGCAGGGTCGTAACCGCTCCAACCAATGGNGCNTCNGGGGTAATTCCTGCAGTTATAAAGTATGCATTTAAATTTATAGATAAATTTGATGANGANTCCTTAATAAGATTTTTCTTAACAGCAGGTGCTGTTGGNGGTTTATACAAATTAAATGCATCAATATCAGGAGCAGAGGTTGGTTGTCANGGNGAAGTAGGAGTTGCTTGTTCTATGGCAGCNGCAGGATTAGTAGCGGCATTAAATGGAAGNAACNNTCAGATTGAAAATGCGGCAGAGATTGCAATGGAGCACAATTTAGGTCTTACATGCGATCCTATCAATGGNTTNGTTCAAATNCCATGCATTGAACGAAATGCTATGGGTGCTGTAAAATCAATAAATGCTGCACGGNTGGCTCTTAAGACTAATAAAAAAAATAAAGTNTCATTGGATCAGGTNATTAAAACCATGTATGATACAGGTAGAGATATGCAATCTAATTACAAAGAGACTTCTAAAGGAGGTCTTGCAGTAAATGTAGTTGAGTGTTAAATTTGAAAAAGGAGTAAATATGCCATCATTTGATATTGTAAGTAAATTTGATATGCAAGAAATTGACAANGCCGTCAATATGGTAAAGAGAGACATAGCCAACAGGTATGATTTTAAAGGGAGCAGCTCTGACTTAGAGTTAAATAAAAATGAATGTTCAATAAAAATCAAGGCTGATAATGAGTATCAAGNAGAAGCCATATCAGATATGCTTGAAAAAAGAGCAATAAGCAGGAAAATATCTATTAAAACATTTGATTATGGTAGTATTGAACAAGCATCTGGAATGAGCATCAGGCAAGTTGTTAAATTGAAGCAGGGTATAGACAAAGACAATGCAACTAAANTTAATAAGTTTATNAAAAATCAAAAATTAAAAGTCCAGTCTCAAATTCAAGGTGAGCAANTAAGAGTGACAGGAAAGAAAATTGATGATTTGCAAAAAATTATCGAATTAATNAANCAGGAAAATATTGGACTGCCTTTACAGTTTATTAATATGAGAAGNTAAAATGGCTATAAGAAATCAAGATTTAGTTAAAGTCTGGGATGGGAAAAANTTGATTGAAGAAAATATTCAATTTTTAAAAACTCCNACTAAGAAGGTCAATTTCCCACTTTCAGACCATATCAAATCTATAATTGATGATTTGATTGACACATATAAAGCTACTCCTTGTGCGGGAATTGCAGCAAATCAAATAGGATATGATAAGAGTATCTTTATCGGAATGGAATATGACGATAGNCCAGAAGNGGGTAAGGATGACGGTCAGGATTTAGATGAAGTTGAAAGGGATCCTGATAATTATGAAATATATATAAACCCGCAAATTGACAAAGTCGATAAAGCTTCTTTGCAGGTTGGAGATGAGGGTTGCCTAAGCATTCCTAATCTGACTTTGCAAATTCAAAGATATGATAAGATTAAGGTTCGATATTACAATCTTGAGGGAAAAGCTATTAAAAAACCGTTAAACAAGTTTATATCAAGACTGTATCAGCATGAACTAGATCATCTAAAAGGAAAATTAATGATTGAAGATAGAGAAAAAATAAAAGATGGTTTTATTAATGAACAGATTTCAAAAGAGCTGTTTTATCATTTGCTCAATAGGTTTGACAAGTAATATATGATAGAAAAGAAAAACTGTGCCTCTTGCAGGAATGAAGTGGTTATTATAAATTGTCATTATCAATGTGAACACTGCGGCTTTGCAGAGAATTGTCACGATATGCCTCATATGATAGATATGCAAAATGAGTTTGATGAATAAATCTCAACACATAAGCTTAGATTTGCATGGCAGCAAACATGAAGATGCCGAAATATTGATTGATGAATTTATAATTAAAAACATTGATAAGTTACCATTAGAAATTATAACAGGAAACTCAGTTGATATGTTGAGCATTCTTAAGAAAATAGTGTCAAATCATAATCTGCATCTCATCCCAAGTCATCCATCTAATATGGGAGCTTATTTAGTAACAATGCCCTTGTATATTAAATAAATGAAGCAGGTTAATATAGAAAAATCATGGTTTAGATTACTTCAAAAGGAATTTGAAAAAGATTATTTTTTAGATTTGAAAGAATTTATACGTCATGAGTATATGTCTAAGACCGTATACCCTAAAGCTAGCGCTATATTTAATGCCTTCAATTCAACTCCTGTAGATAGTGTCAAGGTAGTTATAATAGGGCAAGATCCGTATCACGGCAAAGGACAAGCTGATGGACTATGCTTTAGTGTTCCAGAGAATGTTAAATGTCCTCCATCATTGGTAAATATATTCAAAGAGCTAAATGCTGATGTCAATAAAGCTGTTCCAATTTCAGGAAACTTGCAGCATTGGGCAGATCAGGGAGTATTATTGCTTAACAGCACACTGACAGTCGTTGCTAACAATGCAAATTCGCATAAAGATTCCAATTGGGGTGTTTTTACGGATAGAGCTATAGAGCTGCTAAGTAACTATAAGAACAATATCGTTTTCTTGTTATGGGGCAATTTTGCTCACAAAAAAGAAAAATTAATCAATAAAAACAATAATCATTTAATTTTAAAAACTGTTCACCCTTCACCCTTATCTGCATACAATGGTTTTTTTGGATGTAAGCATTTCTCAAAAGCCAACGATTATTTATTGAAAAATGGAGAAGATGCTGTAGAATGGTAGTTNATGTAATACTTTAAGNAATCTTTATAAATATGAATAAAAAAGAAATATTAAACAGNATATTCTATCCTAGAAAATCTTTTATTCCTCAAGATGATAATGATTTGCTAATAAAGATGAGNGATGAAACNTTTATCGGTTCTAGATTATTTTTAAAAAATAATAAATGCTCTAATATTATATTTTTCCATGGCAATGCAGANCTTGCACAGGAATATGGGTATATAGCAAGAATGTTTAATGAGGTCAATCTTAATTTTATCGTTGTTGACTATAGAGGATATGGACTTTCAGAAGGCTTCCCAAACAAAGAGAATTTACACCAAGATGCAGTTGAGGCTTTTGATTATTTAGTATCGTATTTAAGAACTAATAATTATAATGGCAAAATAATAGCAATGGGCAGGTCATTGGGTAGCGCATCTATATGTGAAATAATGAGCAGGCGAATTGATTTTTTAGATAAATGTATAATTGAAAGTGGATTTGGAACGGAGTATCCATTGTTAAAATTATTAAACATTAATCCTGAAAGTATTGACTACACTCCAGCTGATGGCTTTGGAAATTTGGATAAGTTAAAAGATTATAAGAAGCCGATATATTTTATTCATGCAGATAGAGATCATATTATACCCATATCAGAAGCAGAGATGATGCTCAAATTATGTGCTTCTAATGAAAAGGATTTGTTAGTGGTTAATGGAGCTGATCATAATAATATAATTTCTATAATGGGCCGTGAGTACTTTAATAAAATCAACATATTTATAAATGAACGATAAAATTAAAACATTTAAAGATTTTTACCCGTTCTACCTATTGGAGCACATGCATCCAATATGTAGGCTTCTACATTTTATAGGTACCTTTGGGGCGATAGCATTGATTTTAATCTCAATTGTATTTTCAAATAAGGTTTGGATGTATGCTCCATTATGTGGATACTTTTTCGCATGGATAGGACACTTTGTATTTGAAAAAAACAGACCCGCAACATTTAAATACCCTATATATAGCATGATTGGAGATTTTTTAATGTTTTATCATCTTTTAATTAGAAANGAAAAATTTAGTTCTACTAAATAGTATAATATGTAATATTTTATCACAATGTTTGATGCCCCAGATATTATTATTATCCTTTTTCTAATTGCAAATATTGTATTTATATACCTTTCTAAATCCTCCAATGACATCGATGTGCAGTTTCAAAAAAATAGAGAAGAAACAAGTAAAATATCGAAAGAGAATAGAGAAGAACTTTCCAACACTCTGGAAAGATTTGAAGAGCGGTTTAGCAAAAATATTAAAAGTGTTCAAGATGCCATTTATAAACAGCTTAAAGATATAAGAGATGATAATACAAAGCAATTAGATAGAATGCGCAATACTGTTGATGAAAAGCTCCAAACAACCTTAGAAAAAAGATTAGGCGAGTCTTTTAAGCAGGTTAGTGAAAGATTAGAAAAAGTACATAAAGGCTTAGGNGAAATGCAAAGTATTGCTAGCGGNGTAGGTGATTTGAAAAAAGTTTTATCTAATGTTAAAACTAAAGGTGTTTTTGGTGAGTATCAACTAGGAAATATATTAGAGCAAATCCTGACACCTGACCAGTATGGAAAAAATGTAAGCACTAACCCTGATTATAATGGATCTGTAGAGTATGCTGTAAAGATGCCTGGCGATAATGAAAGTTCAGTGCTATGGCTACCAATAGACTCTAAGTTTCCAACAAAAAGCTATGAAGATTTGTTAAATGCATATGAGGTGGCAGATAAAGATACCGTTGAAATCGCTAGAAAACAATTAATTCGTGCAGTAGATGGATTTGCTAAGGATATATCCGGCAAATATATATCAGTGCCAAATACAACTAATTTTGCAATTATGTTTGTCCCTATAGAAGGTTTGTTTGCAGAAATATTAAGAGAACCTGGAATAATGGAGACTTTAAGATCTAAATATAAAATTGCCCTTACGGGCCCAACCACCCTCTCAGCTTTATTAAATAGTCTCCAAATGGGATTTAGAACATTGCTTGTTCAGGAGCGTAGCAGTGAAGTTTGGAATATTTTATCAGCAGTTAAATCGGAGTTTGAAACTTTTGGCTCGCATTTAAGTAAAGTGCAATCGCAATTAAAAACTGCATCATCATCCCTTGAAACATTGCAAGGCACACGTTCCCGAGCTATGGAGAGAAAACTTAGAGATGTAGAGTCTATTAATATAAAAGAGGCTAAAGAAATATTGGAATTGCCTAAGGCTGAAGAGGATTAAGATGGAATTAAATAATATACATGAAAATAATATTTCGCTTGATGAAGATAGCCATGTTTATTCTTTGAATGAAAAAAATATTGAATTTACCAGTGTTACAACATATATAAGTGATTTCTTTGAAAAATTTAACCAGATAGAAGTCGCTAAAAAATTAATTAAAACGAGCATGAAATATGCCCATAGAAGTATCGATGATATTATAGAGGATTGGAATGTGTCTCGAGATTATGGAACTTTTGTACATAAACAAATAGAAAATCATTTTAAAGGTGTTTCTGATGCTACAGATATGAAGGCGAAGCATGGGGTAGAATGGTTAGTGAATTTTACAGAGAATAGGATATGCGATATCCATGTTGAAAAAATTATTTTCTCAGAAGAATTAAAATTAGCAGGGACCATGGATGTCCTGGTATACCTGAAAGAATCTGATGAATATATTATTATAGATTGGAAGACAAATAAAAAGATTGATACTAGATCATTTAGAAATAAAATGGGGACACATCATATAACTTCTAATATAGAAGATTGTAAATATAATGTATATGCATTTCAATTATCTCTTTATAGATACCTTTTAGAAACTTATTATGGACTTAAAATCAAACAGCAAATTATTGCCCATATAGATGATAATGGTGTAAATGCATATCTTCCTCCGTACTATAAAGGACATATGGAAGCAATTTCCGAGCTAAGAAAGGATTCTGTTTAATGGCATTTTTGAAAGAATTGCATAAAAATAATAATTTTATACTTTTAAAAAAATATGAAGGTGAAGATATAAAAGCGGACAATGATGTTCAGCTAGAAGAATTAAATAAAGATTCAGATAAAATTAGAATATGTGTAATTGATTTAGAGACTACCGGCCTTAGNCATGATGATGATGAAATTATTGAAATAGCAATGAAACTTATAGAAGTAGATAAAAGTTCAGGTAATTATGTAACTGCAGTCAAAAAATATGAGTCTTATAATCAACCTAAAAAACGAATAACTGAAGAAATCACAGCACTGACGGGCATCACTAATGAAGATGTTAACGGTAAGGAAATCGATTGGAAATTAGTAGAGAGATTGTTTTCTTATTCTCAGTTGGTAGTGGCACATAATGCTTGGTTTGATAGAAATATGTTAGAAAACTATATTCGCCCAAGAAATATCTGGGCCTGCTCTGCTAATGATATCGATTGGGGGAAAAGAGGGTTCGCTAAATCTTCTTTAGAACTTCTATCGATATGGCACGGTTTTTATTATGATGCACATAGAGCGATGAACGATGTAAATGCCACAATTCATCTTATGACAAACCCTCATTACGATATAAAGCCTATCGCAGAATTGATAGAAAATGCAAAAAAACCACATTATAATATTGTTAATAAATTTTCATACAACGAAGATTATGTTAAATTGCTTAAAAAAAGGAGTAGGTCATATCGTTTTAATAGGGATAATAAATCTTGGACAATCCTTCTAGACGATGAGAAAAAGCTAGAAGAGGAAAAAGATTGGCTTGCAGATAATATATATAATGGTATTTTTAATGGGTCTATCAAATTTATTGATTTGTATGATAAATATAAAAGAATGGACAAATAGTCATTAGCAATGGATTGGGTCAAGCTGACAGATGAATTCAATTCTATTATCTATGATATTAGCCATACTGAAAATAATTATTTTATAACAGGAAAAGCAGGTACTGGCAAGTCAACCTTGCTTCAATATATCAATGCCACTTTGAATAAAAAATGTGTACTTTTAGCTCCTACAGGAAGAGCGGCAATAAATATTAAAGGCCAAACCTTACATTCTTTTTTTTATTTAGATACAGGTGTGCTTCAGCCCAAAGATTTCAAGAGTAAGAGTAATAAAAAAATCAAAAACATTGATACCTTTATTATTGATGAAATATCAATGGTAAGGGCTGATGTGTTAGATTCGATTAATGAAATTATGAAAGCATCTCTTAACTCTGAGCTTCCATTTGGAGGTAAGCAAGTCATTATGTTTGGTGATCCATTTCAGTTGCCTCCTGTGGTTCCAAACAACAACCAGGTTCGTAAATATTTTAATGAATATTATGATAGTCCTTATTTTTTCGATTCTAATGTATATAATGAAGCTGATATTTTACCAGTGGAATTAACTAAAGTGTTTCGACAAACTGACAAATATCTGATTGATATGTTAAATAGATTTAGAAATGATTCTTATAACAATGACGATATTGATGAAATTAATACTAGAGTGAGTAATTTAAATTTAGCAAGCAATAAGATTATATTGACTCCATATCGGAAGAAAGCACATGAGATAAATACTAGGGGCTTATTAGGTTTGGCAGGTCAAGAAAAGTATTTTAGGGCCAAAATATCAGGTGATATAAAGTTGAAAAATTTACCAGTGCCTGAAACATTAGTTCTCAAGGAAGGTGCAAAAGTTATGTTTGTGAGAAATAGTAAGTTTTGGGTAAATGGTAGCCTTGGAGTTGTGGAAGAGATATTTAGAGATGAGATTATTGTAAATAAAGACGGTCAATTGCATAGCATTGAGCCTGAGGTGTGGGAAGAGTATAGATATATTTATAATCAAGATAAAGGAGAGNTGGAAAGGCATGTTATAGGTACATTTACTCAAATCCCTCTTATTTTGGCTTGGGCAATTACAATACACAAATCTCAAGGAGCAACGATATCTTCGGTGCATATTGATTTAGATAGAGGTTCTTTTGATCATGGACAAACATATGTTGCCCTTAGCAGGACCAAGGAAATATCAGATATATCATTNTCACAGCCAATAGACAAGAATGATATTAAAGTGGATCCTCGAGTAAAAAATTTTTATTTAAGAACATTTTNATAACATGCCAGAACTACCAGAAGTTGAAACTGTAACTCAATCTATAAAAAGACATCTTGTCAATAAGAGTTTTTCTAGTATTAAAATAAGATGGCCTAAGACTTTAGAGAANTTCTCAACCTATGATTTTGAAAGCAAAATAAAAGGTAGGNAAATTGTTGATATTTATCGCAGAGCTAAATACATCATTTTTGATTTTAAATCATGCATTATGACTGTTCATTTAAGAATGACTGGAAAATTATATGTTGTACCAAAAATAGATAAAAATAAAAAGCATATTTCAGTTTATTTGCAATTTTCAGATAAATATCTAATATATGAAGATACTCGAAAATTTGGTCGGTTTAATCTTTATGATAATATTGGTGTTTTAAATGAAAAGTTAGGCATAGAGCCGCTGACAGAAGATTTGTCATTTAACTGGATGCGTCAAAATCTAAGAAATAGAAGTAGACAAATAAAATCATTGTTGCTCGATCAGAGTTTTATAGTAGGACTTGGCAATATTTATACGGATGAAGCATTGTGGNATGCTAAGATTCANCCATTGTCTAAAAGNGACTCTATACCTGATGAAAAAATTAAAAAATTAGTTATTTCAATAAAAAATGTGCTATCAAAATCGATTGAGTCTGGAGGNACAACCATTAGGGACTACACTTATGATTATTCTTATGTAGGTAATTATGTATTAAGCTTACAAGCCTATGGGAGAAAAGATAATAAATGTAATAGNTGTGATAATCTTATTACAAANCATGTTNTTGCTCAACGAGGTACATATATTTGTCTCGAATGTCAAAAACAATAATATTTTAACTTACATTATACTTATTAAATTATATCACTAGATAAAGGATTTTTTATGAGTATTTATTTTATTGTTATCATTGGAGTTATCTTATTTGAGTATATACTTTCATTTATAGTAAGAACTCTCAANATAAAAGCTTTAGATCCAAATCTTCCAAAAGAATTTGCTGATATATTCGACAAGGAAAAATATGCAAAATCACAAGATTACACGAGAACAAATTCTAAGTTTGCATATGTCACCTCTACATTCTCATTGTTTTTAGGTCTATGGTTTATATTTAGCGGTTTTTATAATAGTGTAGATTTATATGTCAGATCCTTTGGATATTCTGAAATAATAACTGGATTATGTTTTTTTGGTTTATTATTTATTATTAATGATATTATCAGTTTGCCACTTTCAATATATAGCACTTTTGTAATCGAAGAAAAATATGGATTTAATAAAACAACTTACTCAACATTTTTTACTGATAAAGCTAAACAGTACTTTTTAATGATTTTAATAGGTGCTCCGGTTTTGTATATAATATTATATTTTTTTGAAAGCTTTGGAANCAATGCTTGGCTGTATGTGTGGGGATTTTTAACATGCTTTAGTATTGTTATGCAGCCTATTTTTAATAATTTTATAGCACCTATGTTTAATAAGTTNACCCCTTTAGANGAAGGTCCGCTCCTTGATAGAATAAAAGAATATTTGAGTAAAGTAGATTTTCCAGTTAAAAGGTTGGAAGTTGTAGACGGATCTAAGAGGTCTTCTCATTCCAATGCCTATTTTAGCGGATTTGGCAAGAATAAAAGAATAGCTCTTTTTGATACATTGATGGAGCAAATGGATGATGATGAGATAATTGCTGTAATAGCTCATGAAGTAGGACACTACAAATTAAAGCATATTCATTCTGGAATAATTCTAAATACTATTCAATCGGGTGTAATGCTATTTATTTTATCACTGTTTCTTATGAATCCTGATTTATTTGCCGTATTTCAAATGGAAAATTTATCTACCTATGCAAGCCTATTATTTTTTTCAATGCTATATGCTCCAATATCTATTTTATTAGGGATATTTTTTATGATAATTTCAAGGAGGAATGAGTTTTCTGCAGATGCGTATTCATCAAAAACTGCAAATATGCCCGAAGCATTAATTTCAGGTCTTAAGAAGATGTCCAAAGAGAATCTAAGCAACTTAACACCACATTGGCTTAATGTATTTTTAAATTATTCTCATCCNCCTGTATTAGATAGAATTAAAGCATTGGCTAATGATTAAATATTTTTTTTATATACTTTTAATATCAATGGCTATATCGGAAACATTAAAAAAACCAGAATACTTATTAATTGAAAAACATGGAAAAATTGAGATTCGTCAATATTCAGAATATGTTATTGCAAAAACCTCTATAAAAAAAGGAGACATGGAATTAAATAATAATATGTTTAGAACATTGGCGGGATATATTTTTGGAGGAAATCAGGGCAATCAGTCTATTCCAATGACTGCTCCAGTTATTACAAAAAACGATGAATCAAATTATGACATGATATTTTTCATGCTTGATGCTCAAAAGCCAGAAGATTTACCAAAACCTAATAGCAAGAATGTATTAATTGAGACTATTGATATCGGAAAAACTGTATCGATAACTTTCGGTATGTGGGCAACTGAAAAAAGGGTAAATTATTATAAGAAAAAATTAGATAAATATATAGCAGATAGTAATCTTGAAATAGTGTCATCATTAATGGTAGCCCAGTATAATTCTCCATGGGCAGTTCCACCGTTTAGAAAGAATGANTTAATCTATAGAATCAAGTAAACCATTAAAAATGCTGTTTTATAATAAAAGATGAATACAACTATACTTGAATTTAAAAATATATCAAAGAGCTACTCTACGATAGAAGCTTTAAAAGATATTTCATTTACCATTCCTGAAAATTCCATCTTTGGTGTTCTGGGAGAGAATGGAAGTGGCAAATCTACATTTATGAAAATATTGCCAGGGCTCATTCAAGACTGGTCCGGGCAAATTTTCTATCAAGGTAAACTTGTCGATCGACAAGATATGACTTTGCGTAATGAGTTTGGATATCTTATTGAGTCCCCAACCTTTTATGAACATTTATCTGCTCAAATCAATTTAGAAATGCTAGCACGAATTTCTAATGTTAAATCAGATAGAATTGAATATGTCCTTGATTTAGTTGATTTATCAAATAGGTCATATGATAAAGTACATTCATATTCTTACGGAATGAAGCAAAGGCTTGGTATTGCACAAGCACTTTTACATGACCCAAAGGTCATTATTTTAGACGAGCCTAACAATGGACTCGACCCAAATGGTATTCATGATATGATTAAATTGATTAAGCGATTGAAATCAGATGGTAAAACAATATGTTTAAGCACTCACAATTTAAAAGATGTAGAACAATTGTGTACTGATTTTACGGTTTTTAAAAATGGAAAAAATTCTATATCAAATTCCATTGAGGGACAGTTTTTAAATAGTACTAGATGGTTAATAAATGTAGATCAGTCTGATTTAGTAATTGATAAACTTAAAAACAATAAATCTCTGAAATTTATAAGTTCTTTTAATAATAATATATTGGTTGAAACTGATGAAGATAATGCATTTGAATTCCTTAGCAGCCTTTTAAAAGAAGTAAAAGTTTATAAAATCAGCAAAGATTCTAATTTGATTGAGTATTTTCAAAATGATTAATCTTGTACATAATGAATTGATTAAGGTTCTTTTTAAGCGAAGAACATATATTAGCTTCATATTAATTGCACTGTTAATTCCTGCTTTAGTGTATGCAATAGATTATGGAGCAATTTCATTGCAAAATAAAATTTATGGTCAAATGCAGGATTCTTTTATTTTTATTGGCTCGGTGATTAATGGTTATTTTGCATCCTACTTGATTATAGCAGTATTAATAAATCATATGCCTTTTCTATCTACAATTATCCCATCGGAGATTGTTTCTGGAGAATATTCTAAGGGAACATTTAGAATTTATCTTACTCGTTCAATATCAAGGAATTCTGTTTTTACAGCTAAAATAATTGTAGTGTTGCTTTTTACCACTCTAACAATGCTGTTTTTCTTTTTCTATACACTGCTTGTTTCATGGCTGATTCTCGGAGGGGGAGAGCTCATAGTTTTTCACAAAGGTATATTGTTGCTTTCAGATTATGATGTCATATGGAGATTTGGAGTAGGATTTTTATTCTCTAACTTTGTGATGATTGCTGTAGCATCGTTATGTTTATTATTTTCTTCATTTTCAAAAAACAGTGTAACCCCAATAATTTCAACTATAAGCATTGTATTTATTGGAGCTGCAATTTCGTTCATTCCAATTGATTTTTTTGAGCTAATTAATCCATATTTATTTACAGGCTATATAGATATATTTTTATTGGCATTTTATGAACCTGTTCCATATGATATTTTTATAAAATGTTTTATTGTTTGCTTCTTATGGTCAGTGCTATTTATTGGGATTGGCTATTACAATTTTATATATAGGGATATTTTAGAATGATAATGTTAGGATTATTTTCAGCAACTTTACTGTCATTGCTATTTTGTAATGATGAACAGGTAAATCGTTATGTAAAAGAGACGAATGATAAATTTAACAGTATAGAGGATTACCAGGTGCAAATGGTAGTCAAGCTTGATGTTCCAGCATTTCGAATGCCAAAGAAGCGATATAAAGTATTTTATAAGAAGCCAGATAAAATAAAAGTAAAGGCTAGGGGGTTCGGAATTTTACCTAAAACTGGTCTTTTTACATCCCCTAATGACAACTTTGATAATCTTGAGAACTTAAAGCTCACAAGCTATAAAGATCCTGAAAATATTCATGATATCATGATTATTGGAGATTTAATTGTAGATAGCTTGAAATTAGAGATGCCAAATGAATATTCACGATTAGCATTTGACCCTATCGTAGAAGTTAAAATAGATACTTTAAACTGGGTGATTAAAAATGTAACTACAAAGTTAGATACTTTAAAGCTTTTTCAAATTGATAATTTCTATGATATTTACGATAAAAAGTATTATATGCCTAAGCAATCTATAGTGAAATATTTCATTAAAGATAAAAAATTCTTTAATTGGCTNAATAAAGATGCCGGTAATATTATAGGCAAAGATGCTGCTGTCCCTGGCGATGACTCNATTGTAGAGGGNACCATTACTGTTGATTATAAAAAATATAAAATTAATAAAGGTATTAAAGATAAAGTTTTTGATTAATGATAAGATCTAATCTGCGATACTCAATAATAGAAGGCTCTTTTTGGGCTTTAATGTTTGGTTTGGGNGAGAACTATATATCTGCATTGGGAGTTTTCTTAGGTTATTCAGCACTCCAAATNAGNATTTTAAACTCGTTTCCTCAATTAATTGGAGCATTTNCTCAGCTAATTACAAATAATCTAGCAGGCTTTTTTAAATCAATGAAACGATTTATAGTTATCGGCTCTATTGTTCAAGCATTTCTATGGTTGTTGCTAGTATACATAATCAACAATACAGATAGTTATCTTGCAGTTTTAATATGGGCAACAATTTATTTCGGTATAACATCATCTATGGGACCCGCCTGGATATCATGGATAGGTTATCTAGTCCCTATTAGACTGCGACCTAATTATCATGCCAATCGTAATCAAATCATCAATTTTACAATATTTATTTCCATATTCATAGGAGGACTTATATTAAAATACTATGACCAAAATATGATATTAGGATTCAGCATAATGTTCAGCGTCGGTGTATTTGGAAGATTAGCATCTGCATATTTTTTAAATAAAAAAAGTGAAGGAGGAAGTATAGAAGAGGGGAGACATTATAAATATAAAAATATACTAAGAGATAAAACTAAGGTTGTATTTATGATTTACAATACCTCTATTCACTTTGCAGTAATGTTCTTAGGTCCCTTGTTTACTATATATATATTAAGAACAATGGAATTAAGCTATTTAGTATTAACTCTGTGCATGGTTAGTTGGTGGCTTGGAAATGTTTTCAGTTCAAAATATTGGGGTAGAGTATCAAAGAAAAATGGAAACTTTCATGTACTAAAACTAACCACTATATACATGTGTATTTTGCCATTTTTTTGGATAGGTGTATATTACTTTGGTGATAAAGGTAGGATATTAGTTTCGCTTATTATAAACCTTTTAGCAGGTTTTACCTTTTCTGGCTTTGGGCTATCTTCATTCAATATGCTTTATGACATATCAGATGAAAAAGAGGTGATTAAGTTTTCTTCATTAGTAAACTGTTTAAAAGGGGTGGGTATATTTGCAGGATCTGTAATGGCAGGGTCTATTGTAGATTCGGCATTTATAATAAATTCTTTATCAGATTATAATTTCACATCCATACAGGTTTCGATGACGGTTTCAATACTTTTAAGGTTTATTTCACTTTATTTTTTAGGTTTTTTACCAAAGACATTTACTGCTTGATTTCATTATATCTTCTCAATGAACGTTCCCTTGAAAATCTGTAATCAATTATCGGCTTTGTATAAGATAAGTCTAAGCCAGAATCATGTGGATTTTGTAAATATTTAAGCGGAACCTCTGATAGTGAAGGTATGTATTTCTTTGTATATATACCGTTTCCATCAAATTTATTACCTTGAAGCATTGGATTGAAAATTCTAAAGTATGGAGCGGCATCTGCACCAGTACCAGCTGTCCATTGCCACCCAGCTATATTAGAAGCAGGGTCAGCATCAAAAAGGCAGTCCCAAAACCATTTTTCACCTAATCTCCAATCAATTAATAAATTCTTAACTAAAAATGATGCTGTAATCATACGGACTCTATTATGCATGTATCCAGTATTCCATAATTCTTTCATGCCAGCATCAATAATAGGAAATCCTGTTTCTCCTTTTGTCCATGCTATAAATAAATCATTATCATTTTCCCATTTGAAATTATCAAATTTAGTTTGTAGGTTTTGATTTTCCATATAAGGGAAGTGGTGCAATAGATAGTAAGAGAACTCTCTCCATCCAATTTCAGAT
>NZVQ01000014.1 GCA_002701525.1 Fidelibacterota bacterium
CTTAAATGTGCATTATTTGAAGCCCAAAAGTTTGGCAATGTTCCAATGAGATAAGATCCTGAATTAAGCTGATTAATGATTTTCATATCATCTAAGTGCTCTAAAACTTCAACCGCCACAGCTATATTGTAATTGTAATCAATTTGACTCATTTTATAACAATCATACAAAATAAATCTGCTTGAAAGATCTGGAAGTTTTTTCTTTGCTTGGTTGAGTGCATTCTCACTGAAATCAAAACCTAAGTAATCATTATAACCAATATTTTGGATTTGGTTAGCAAATTCTCCAACACCACAGCCTACATCTAAAATATTTATTTGATCAAGCTTTAAACTCTTAATGTATCTAATGATAATTTCATAAATGGGAATATATTTCTCCGCAGGATAATCCTCACTATAAATATCATTGTAATATTTCTCACCCCTCTCAATTCCATCGACATTTGGCGAACCTATTTTCCTATTAAAAAAACTCATATTTGCCTATTTGCTGTAATAATAATCTATAGAATCATCTTTTTTTGCTACATACATAGCTTTATCTGCTAATTCTAACAATTGTGTTTTATTATTTCCATTTTCAGGATACATACTAACTCCAATGCTCAACGAAATGGACACCTTAAGGTTCTTGTCTAGACTAACAGGTTTAGAGCAATCTTCAATGATTCTATTTATAAGAATATTAATACCATCTACTCCATCAATATTATTAAGTAAAATTATAAACTCATCCCCACCCCATCTAGCAATAGTGTCTGAATCTCTAACTGATTTTTTTAATCTGTTTGAAATTTCAATTAGTAAGATGTCGCCAGCATTGTGACCATGTTCATCATTAATTTTCTTAAAACCATCCAAGTCAATAAATAAAACTGCAATTTTACTACTTGTTCTTTTAGATTGTGAAAGTAGTAAATTAAATCTATCATTCAATAAATTTCTATTTGGAAGTCGGCTTAAAGAGTCATAATTCGCTTTAAAATATAGACCCTCACTTGAATTAATTTCTTTTGCCAAATAAATGATTTTGTTTTCAGCAGTTTGAAATAAATCTATATTGAATATTTTATCTTCTACATTGGTTAATTGATAAAAATTAACATTTTCATCTGTATCTTCTTTTTTAATTACAACCTTGGAAATATCTTGACCTGCCCAAGCAGAGCATAGAGCTTCATCCTCATGCTTAGATGTAACTTTAAGTATTACATTGCTATTATTACAATCTATAATAAAATATGTTCGCTTAAAAATAGGGCTTGTCATTTTCTAATAATACCATTAATATCAGGACCTATCACTCCTCCTGAAATTATAATTTTCAAACCTTCCTCTACAGATATCTCAGTTTCTAAAACTTCACTCTTTAAAGCATAAAGCATAAAACCGGATGTTGGGTTGGGTGTAGTTGGCACATATATGTTATAGTATTCATTAGACTCTTTATCGAATGATTCTCCTGTAACCATAGCTAGTGTCCACAGATCTTTTCTAGGATATTCAATCAAAACAACTTTTTTAAATGATTCTTTATTTGGGTCCCCAAGGCTAGATGTTATCTGTTTAATTGTTTTGTATATAATATTTACTACAGGTATGCCAGCAATAACCCTTTCTAAGCTAAATAATATTTTTTTGACAAAAATACTTGATACCAACATACCTATTATATATATAATTAACAACACAGCAATAAAACCAAAAATTTCAGGCAGGAACCTCACACTGTCTTTACCAATAAGTTTATATATATAATCAAAAAACTTAGCACCTGGATTTGCAAAAAATTGAAATAAAATTCTACTTATCACATATGTTAAGTAAATTGGTATAATAGATAAAATGCCAGTTGCTATATATTTTTTAATATTCATAATAATTACTTTCTTTCAAATCTTTTATCTAACTCATCTATTGATAAATTAATAATAACAGGCCTGCCATGTGGACAAAAATATGGATGCTCCGTTGCAAATAATTTATCTACTAAAAATCTTCTTTCATGCGGAGATAATTTATCACCAGCTTTAACAGATGCTTTGCATGCATATGTTGATGTCATGTATTCAATAAAAGAAGAATTGATTTCTTTAGAGTGAGAATATTTTTCTATAATTTCTTTTATAACATTAATTTCTTTACCAACTTCCATATCTGAAGGAATACCCTCTACTATAATAGTATCCTGTCCAAATTCTCTAATTTCAAAGCCAATCTTGCTTAAATATGGAATAATATCAGGCAAAAGCAAGTATTCTTCTGAACTAAATTTGATAGTTTCAGGAAAAAGTAATTTTTGAGAAGGAAGACCTCTGCCATCAATGGCTGCCTTAGCCTGCTCATATAATATTCTCTCATGCGCAACATGCTGATCTATAATTACAATTCCACTGTTAATTTCAGTAATAAGGTATTTATTATGAATTTGCCAAATAATCTTACCTTCATTATCACTATTCGGGGTTGGTAAAGATTTCAATCTATCATTAACTTTTTCAATATCAACTTGCTCAGAAGTAGGAGTAAAAGAAGATGGAGAAGAAGAACTGGTTGGTGGAAAAGGTAACTCTCTATTCTCTGCATAAATTATATTATCTTTTGGTTTAACATCTTTATTATACATGGATGGGATTACATTCATAACATCTTTTAATGATTCTGAAAAAGAACTTTTTATAAGATGATATAGTTGCCATTCATTAGAGAATCTAACTTCGTATTTTGCAGGATGAACATTTACATCTAAAAGCTCATTAGGCATATTTATGAAAATAGCAAAAAATGGAAATTCTCCTCTGCTTACAAGCGACTGATAGGCACTGAATGCAGCTGAAGAAAGAAGTCTGCTTGTCACGGACCGTCCATTAATATAAATATACTGATTACCTTTACTTTTTTTAACAGTATTTAAGTTTCCAATATATCCATATATCTCATAAGCATCTTTAGTGTTTTGAATCGATATTATATTGTTAGATATGCTGCTTCCATATATATCAATAATTCGATTTTTTAAATCGCTAGAAGTTAGTTTCAATATCTCTTTATCATCTGAATAAAATGTAAATGCTATATTTGGATTTGCTATTGAATATTCTTTTACAAGTTTTATAATCTTCCTTTTTTCAGTGTTTACTGTCTTAAGGAATTTTTTCCTTGCAGGGATATTATAAAAAAGATTTGAAACTTCGATACTTGTCCCTTTATTACCTACTTTCTTTCTCTTCTTTAACATCTCTCCGCCGTGTATAATTACTTCAGCCCCCTCATTATCATCGTCTTTATAGATAGATGATGCTTTGAGCTGAGAAACGGCTGCAATGCTAGGCAAAGCTTCCCCTCTAAATCCTAAAGTGTTTATATTGTTCAAATCTTCTATATTGACAATTTTGCTTGTAGCATGTCTATTAAATGCATTTTGCAAATCATCTTCGCTCATTCCATTTCCATTATCTACAATATGAATTTTATCTATTCCTCCGCCATAAATCATAATTGATATTTCACTAGAATATGCATCAATTGAATTTTCTATTAATTCTTTAACAACTGAAAAAGGGCCTTCTATTACCTCTCCTGCAGCAATCTGATCTATGATAATCGATGGTAGTTTTTTAATTACATTCATTTATAATTCTTTATCAATTAAATCTAAAATTTGTTTATAAATATTTGAACTATCAGATAAGAGGCTATGACTTTCACTTATTTTTTTATCAATATATTCATCATCTTCTATATCTTTTAAATTTATTTTAACATTATAGTAGGCACCTCTTATTGCGGAATGAATAAGCTCTAGAGCAACTGCAGCATCAGAAAATGAATTTTTATTTCCATATTTTACTAAATCCTCAATTATATCAAAAAGATTCTTACATTTGCTCATAATAGAAATAGGAGTGTCTATAGCATTCTTTGTTGCTAAATCTACTGCTTTCAATCGAGCTGCTTTTTCTTCATCTGTTTTTTTAGGCATTCTAAATGCATTCATTATACCATCAAATGCCCGTGTATCTTCATCTATCAAAATCAATAAATCTTTTTTTAATTTTTGAGCAGAAATTCCAATATCAGAAATTCTTTGATTGTATTCTTCATATCCTTTTTTATTATAAGTAAGATTAGCAACCATAGACATTAATGCTGCACCTAGCGAGCCGGACAATGCACTAACACTACCGCCTCCTGGTGCTGGACTTGAAGAAGAAACTTCATCTACAAAACTCTCAACCGATAAATTTGCAAGCTCTTTATTATCTCTCTCTAATATATAATCAATTATTTTCTCATTTGGTTTAAAATTTGATATCTCTGTTAAGCCTAAAGATTTAATAGCAATATCTATGATCTCATTCTCCGGCACAGATAAAGAGGTGTTTTGCTTTGAAATATAATATTTTCCAGCCTCTAACAATGGCTCCAAAGGCAGCAGTCCTACAATTTCACTGCCTGTAACTCTTAACCCTATTTTACTTGCTTCTTCTCTAGCTTCTTCAAAAGCATCATGCAAAGAAGTTATCTTATAGTTCGTTAAATTCATTGATACTTGAGCAAGGCCAAATTCTTCTAAATACCAACCAACAGCTTTTGTCGCTTTAAGCGTTCCAGGAACTTTTATTATTACACCGTTATCATCTCTAACTATTTTTCCTGATTTATCTCTTTTAGCTCTTCCAGCCTCTCTAATATTAAGTGCAATATGAGAAGCTAATTTTTTTTCTTTTGTATTTAAATTAATATTATATGCTAATAAAAATTCTCGAGCACCAATCGCTGTAACTCCTGCNTTGTTAGTCATCTTCACAGGACCAAAATCTGGNTTCCANTTTTNNGTATTAATNTTATCTGNCATNCCTTCAAACTCNCCAGATCTAATATTTGAGAGNTTTTTTCTCTCTTCAACTGTTGCTGAATTTTCATAAAGATAAATTGGTATTTTTAATTCTTTTGCCACTTTTTCAGCTAANATTTTAGAATACTTAACACAATCTTCCATACTNACATTCTTAATAGGAATAAGAGGACAGACATCTGTAGCTCCCATTCTAGGATGTGCACCAATATGTTTAGTCATATCAATTAATTCTGAAGCTTTTTTAATTCCGTAAAATGCCGCTTTAATAANATTTTCTGGCTCACCAACAAAAGTTACTACTGTTCTATTTGTATCTTTCCCAGGATCTACATCTAGCAAGCGAATTCCATCAACAGATGTAATTGCATCTGTAATTGCATTGATAATAGATTCATCTTTGCCTTCACTGAAATTTGGAACACATTCTATTATTTTCATTCAATAGCTCCTTAAAAGTATAATTGCACCTATCACCAATAGTAGCAATATTAAATTTTTAAACATTGATAATTTAGATGATTTATTTCTATAACTCATATATTCATTCCTGAAAATATATATACAAAAAATGAGACAAAGGGTTTCATTATTATCCAAATGATTGAATATCCAGTAATAATACCAAATAAAATTAGACCCAANAGNATNTGTGGTCCATAAACCTGTAATTGAAAAGCAGTTTTCCTTGGTAATATAGTTCTAAATATTTGAGATCCNTCTAAAGGTGCGATAGGAATCAGATTAAATACAGCTAAATTAATATTTATAATTAAAAAGAAGAATATGGCTTGAGACAATTCTTGACTCAGTGAGATACCGTAANTATTAAAATATCTAATAATTAAGCCTCCAATTAAAGCTAATATTAAATTTGAGGCAGGGCCAGCAAATGCTACTGCTCTTAATTTTCTATTTGATAAATATGGAGATATTGGAACAGGCTTTGCCCAGCCAAAACCTACAAAAAGCAACATAAAAGAGCCTGCAGGATCTAAATGCTTAATTGGATTCAAAGTTAATCTTCCTGCATCTGCCGCTGTATTGTCGCCATATAGATATGCAACATATCCATGTGCGAATTCATGAATACAAAGTGAAAATGTTAATACAGGAATCAATATAACTAAAATTTCTAAATCTAAACCTAATAATAGCATGCTAACTCCTAGGGTGATATTTATTATATGTTTTAATTAAACTATTTTTATCTAAATGTGTATATATTTGTGTTGTNGATATATCTGAGTGGCCTAAAAGTTCTTGAACAATTCGTAAATCAGCTCCACCATTTAATAGGTGGGTAGCAAATGTATGTCTAAATGTATGTGGACTAATATTTTTATTAACCCCTGCTAACAAGCAGTGTTTTTTAATTATTTTCCAAACTGATACTCTAGAAATTTTATTCCCTCTATTATTTAAGAACAAATAGCCATTGCTAGTGGTTTTTCTACACAAAACACTTCTCTCTTTAATTATATATTTATTGATAGATTCTATATCTTTTGTTGACATTGGAACAATTCTTTCTTTATTCCCCTTTCCTATTATTCTTAAAATATTTTCTTCTGGAATAAAATTAATTAAAGATAAATCAATCAATTCAGTTACCCTTATACCTGTTGCATAAAGGATTAGTATAATAGAATAGTCTCTAAAAGACACATCTTTTTTATTTTCCATAAAGTTTAAAATTTTATTAACTTCACCAATCGATAATACGGTTGGGAGTTTTTTATCTATTTTTGGCAGATCTATGTCTTCTGCGGGATTCCCTTTGACCAATTCACTTAGTAGCAAATAATCATGAAAGCCTTTAATTGATGACAAATTCCTAGATAAAGATGAGCCTTTATATGCTTTCTTTTCAGACTTATCATAATATTTTAAACATGATTTTAAATATTTATCTAAATGATGTTTAAATATCTTTTTACAATTAGATATATCATGATTGAAAAATAAGTAATCAACATATTTCTCTAAATCATAATAATATGAAGATGTAGTATTAACACTCAACCTTCTCTCAAACTGAAGATGCAATATATATTTTTTAACTAAATCTCGAAGAGGGTTATGCTTTTTGCTTATACTATTCATGAATTAAATTAACCATTTTTTTAATTTCTTCTTTATTATTATCTTGCTCTAAGAAATTACCTATAACCATAAAATCAGGACAGCCCTTTTTTATATTTTTAACTATTTCAAGATTTACTATTCCACCTCCAACAATAATTGGAATATCTAAATATTTTTTTATATTTTNAACTAAGCAGCCTTCTATATGNTTAGCCGCACCACTTCCAGCCTCAAGAAATATAAATTTATGGCCTAGATATTGACTAGCAAGAGCATGTGATACAATCATTTCCGTTTCATCGGCTGATATCGGAAGAGTTTTGCTTTCTATTTGAACATCTGACAATGTAGATCCATCAATTAAAATATATCCTACAGGAATGGTTTCTATATTAGAATTGTATATTGATAAAGCNGAATTCACATGTTCCTCAATTAAGTATTTTGGATTCCTTCCACTTATAAGACTTAAATATAGTACAGCATCAACATCATTATTAATTTGACTTGATGAGCCAGGAAAAAGTATTAATGGCTTAGAGGTTAACTGCTTGATTTTTTTTATTCGATTTAAATATTTGTCATCAGATAAGATGCTCCCCCCAACTAAAATAGCATCAAAATTTGCGAAGTTGACTTTATCGACAATATCAANAAGCTTATCATCATTCTTAATATCAGGGTCTATTAAGGCTAGCGCTGCGGTTTTATGCTTTATATTAGTTAAAAAATGATAAACATTACTTTTCATATTTTTTTAAGAATTTAACTAATTTCTCAATTTCAGCTTTTGTGCGCTTTTCAGTTATGCTTATTTGCAAATAAACCTTACCATCTTTATCCACACTTGAAATAAATATATTTTCTTCAACCGCATCTGTTACTATATCTTCTGCTGAAACAGGAGTGTCAACTAAAAATTCCTTAATAAATTGACGTCCGTAAGGTATTGAAAAACCATTTAANGAATCAATTAAGTCAGCTGCATAGTGAGATTTATTGTAGCAGATATGTGCTAATTCTGGCATCTTACTTCCAACTATTGCCATATAAATAGTAGCTCTTAATGCTANCAAACCTTGATTCGTACAAATATTAGAAGTAGCACTCTCTCTTCTTATATGTTGTTCTCGAGTTTGTAATGTAAGTGTAAAACCTTCTTTACCTTCTTTATCTAATGTCTTTCCAACAACTCTCCCTGGCAACTTCCTCATATATTTATTTGTAGTAGCAAATAAACCTAAGTAAGGACCTCCGTAGGACATGTAATTGCCTAAAACTTGTCCTTCTCCTACATAAATATCAGCACCTAAGTTTCTTGGNGGTTCCATTGCAGATAGTGAAATAGGATCATTTACAGATATCAACAAAACATTGTCCAGTTTAAATTGTTCTATATTTTCTAACAAACCATAAAAATTAGGAGACTGAATTACAATCGCAGCATAATTCTCAGAATAACTTTGCAAGTTAACATTGTTTGTGATACCGTTAGTTGATGAAATTAAATCAATTTCCACTCCTCTATTTTGAAGATATGTTTTAACGACTTCTAAATATCTTGGATTCACACAGCTTGAAATTGCAAGTTTCTGTTTTCTAGTTGTATTTATTGCCAAAGAGCAAGCTTCAGCTAAAGCAGAAGCTCCATCATATAAAGATGCATTAGCAACATCCATACCGCTTAATTCACATATCATTGATTGAAATTCAAACAAATATTGTAATGTGCCTTGACTAACTTCAGATTGATATGGAGTATAAGCTGTATAAAACTCTGACCTTGAGGATAAGAAGTCAACAATTTTAGGAACATAATGATCATAAACACCNCCACCTAAAAAACACAATCCTTCTGATGCTGGATTATTCATATTAAGAATAGATTTTATATCGTTCTCAATTTCAAATTCAGACATACCTTCTTTTAATCCCAAAGATTCTCTTATTCTTAAGCTTTCTGGAATTATTTTTAATAATTCATCATAGTTCTTAAATCCTAAGAACTCTAGCATCTCTCTTTCTTGATTGTCTGTTATAGGAATATATGGCATTATTTAATTAAACCCTCATAATCTTTACTGTTCAACAACCCTTCAACCTCTGAAGGATTAGATAATTCAACTTTAACAATCCACCCTTTTTCATATGGGCTTGAATTTATCAATTCAGGGACTGATTCTAAATTTTCATTTATTTCAATAATTTTTCCAGAAACAGGAATATATAAATCAGCGACTGTCTTAACAGCCTCCACTGTACCAAAAACATCATCCTTTTCAAAAACATCTCCTACATTTGGAAGTTCTACAAAAACAACATCGCCCAATTCACCTTGAGCGAAATCAGTAATTCCAACAACACCTGTCTCATCATCTTTGGCATCAATCCATTCATGTTCCTTAGTATATTTTAATTTATCAAGCACTTGCATTATCATACTCCTTTACATATTCAAAATTTTCAATAAAACTTGTATCAAAATTTCCATTTTTAAAATTATCATTATTTAATATCTGTTTATGATATGGAATTATCGTTTCTATACCCTCAATTACAAATTCATCTAAAGCGGCCATCATTTTATTTATGGCATCTTCTCTATTTAAACCATGAACTATTAATTTAGCTATCATCGAATCGTAATTAGAAGGTACTCTATATCCTGCATAAACATGAGTATCTACCCTTATATTCATGCCCCCAGGCATATGAAAACTGCTTATAAGNCCTGGTGATGGCATAAAATTTTTAGCTGGATTTTCTGCATTAATTCTACATTCAATAGCATGACCTCTAGGCTTTAAAGAATGCATCCAATCTGGTAGTTTATAATCAGCATGGCACATAATTTGATACTTAATTAAATCAATTCCTAAAACCATTTCTGTAACGGGATGCTCAACCTGTATTCTTGTATTCATTTCCATAAAATAATAATTACCATTAGCATCTAATAAAAACTCAATTGTTCCAGCTCCAATATAACTACATGCCTTTGCAGCTTCAACAGCTGATTCATTCATCCTTAATCTAAGGTTGTCATCTATTGCAACCGACGGGGACTCTTCCAATATCTTTTGATGCCTTCTTTGAATGCTACATTCTCTTTCCCCTAAGCCAACAACATTACCATGCTTGTCCGCTAATATTTGAATCTCTATATGTCTTGGCCTATCAATATATTTCTCTAAATAAAGATCTCCATTATTAAACGAAAGCTCTGCTTCTAATTTGGCTTCCTCAAATGCTTTTTCAATTTCATTCTCACTATAAACAATTCTCATTCCTTTGCCTCCGCCACCAGCACTAGCCTTTAACATTATTGGATATCCAACATCATTTGCGACTTCATGTACATTTTCCAAATCTACTATCGCCTTAGAGCCTGGAATAACAGGTACCCCTGCACTGCTCATAGTTTGCTTTGCGATAGACTTATTGCCCATATTTGCAATAATATCATTATCTGGACCTATAAATGAAACCCCAGAATTAGTGCATATAGATGCAAATTCAGCGCTTTCAGATAAAAATCCATAACCAGGGTGAATTGCATCTGCATTTGTTAACTCTGCGGCAGACATAATAGCAGGAATATTTAAATAGCTTTTTTTACTATCTGCAGGACCTATGCATATAGCTTCATCTGCAAACTTCGCATGCAATGATAAATTGTCACATTCAGAATAGACTGCTACAGTTTTTATTTTAAGTTCTCTACATGCGCGTATAATACGAAGAGCAATCTCTCCTCTATTTGCAATTAAAATCTTTTTAAACATTGTTAATTCTTAAAACAAACAACTCTTGCCCATACTCAACAGGTGTTCCATTTTCAACATATACATGCACTAGCTCACCCTCATCTTCAGATTCAATCTCATTAAAAATTTTCATCGCTTCAATAATGCATACAATTTTCCCAATTTTGACATTGTCACCTATTGATATGAATTCGGGCTCATCAGGCTTTGGAGATGAGTAAAATGTTCCTACGAGTGGAGCTGTAATAATTTTAAATTTAGTTTCATCTTCATAATTTTCCTCATCAGGGCTTTCATTATTCTCTTTCGGCTGAATAGTTAAATCTTGAATTTCAGCACTCTCTTCCTTTACAGTTGGCTGTGAGTTGATTGCCGAAGTTGTCGAATTACTATGTTGTTCATTTATAAGATTAGATAAGCCAACGGCTTGATTACTTTTAGACTTTGATAATCTTATTTTTTGTGCACCCCAAAATGATGAAACTTCTATCTCTTCAATTTCAGTATTTTCTATTAAATCAATTAATTTTTCAATTTTCTTCTTTAACATATTTCTATGACTTAACTCTTTCAATATATCTTTTGTCTCTAGTGTCAACTCTTAACAGTTCCCCAATTTGTATAAACAATGGGACTTGTATCACAGTACCTGTTTCTAAAGTTGCAGGCTTGGTGCCACCTTGTGCTGTATTACCTTTTTCTCCAGGATCAGTTTCAACAACTTTTAAGTTCATGTGCTGAGGTATTCTAACTTCAATAGGCTCATCTCCATTAAAAACAATTGTCACGACTGTATTCTCAACAAAAAACTCATTAACATCTTCTGTCTGCTTATCAGTCAACTCAATCTGCTCAAAGGTTTCATTATCCATAAAAACATACGACTCTCCATTTTTATATAAATAATTATAATCTCGAGCATCAATTCTTACTTCTACAATTTTCTCTCCAGACCTAAAAGTTTCTTCAACAACTTGTCCTGTTTTAATGTTTTTTAATTTTGTCCTCACAAATGCAGGGCCTTTTCCTGGTTTTACATGCAAAAATTCAACTATCTTCCAAAGGACATCCTTGCGATTGATTATAAGACCATTCCTAAAATCAGAAGTATCTGCCATAAAAAACCTTTCTTATAAGTTAAGTATTAACTAAATAAATTGATAAATAATTTACATTGCAATAANATAAATTCACATATATTTGAATATAGAATTATTAATAAATGATTAAAAAAATTGATATAATAATAACAAGTCGATTAAACCAAATAGTTAACCAATATAAAATTCTAACTATTTTTTTTAAANTTATTACTCATACAAGTAGCGGCAAAGTATATATTCTTTATGCTGCATTAATACCATTAATAACAATAAAAGGATATGATATTGTTGAATATGGCATTTTTGCATTTGCATTTCAGGTGCCTGTTTATTTATTATCTAAAAATATAATAAAAAAACGAAGACCTACTATTGAACATGGTATTAAGCAAATAATAAGGCCTCCAGATGAATACAGCTTTCCATCAGGACATGCCGCATCATCAACTTTATTTTTTTTAATAATCAATCAAAACATCCCAACAATTGGAATATATTTTTCAATATGGATGATTTGTATATTTTTATCAAGAATAACACTAGGGTTGCACTATATATCAGATGTAGTTGGAGGAATACTACTTGGAATATTATCTTTTTATATTACAGATATATTCTTTACTTATTATTTCTAAGCTGATTCAAACTCTCTATTATCCCCGATGAATCAAGTAAATCTAATTCATATTTCACAGATTGTACTAAATCATCAGCTGGGTATTTATCTAGAAACATATTGTAATACATTATTGCATCATCATAAGATTCAATATAATTAGAATTTATATATCCTAACATAAAAATTGATTTTTTTGCAAATTCAGATTCAGGATAGACTCTTATTAATTCTGAAAATTCTTCAATTGCAAACTGATAATTATTAACATCATTCAAATATATATCAGCTAATTGATATTGTGCTTTAACCAATAAAGATTCATCCTTACCAATTTCAATGATTTTTTTCAATGATGTAATAGATTCTTGCAATTGGGAATTTTCCCTAAAAGCAAGTGCCTGACTCCAAGTTTCATTAATATCTACATTGGAATTGCAGGAAACAATGAAAAAAAGTAAATAATATAACGGTTTCATAAATCTCCAATTCTAATAAGTATAAATTAATATTAATTAGATATCAAAACATATTTAAAAGTGACACTTGAACAGTACGTTCTCCCACACCTCTTTTAAATGCAAAATCTATTCGCGCAGGCCCTAGATTTGACTGTATTACAATCCCCCATCCTACATTCCAATTAAATTCTTCTTTAATACCTGAGAAATTATTATTTAAATCAGGAGTAATAACCCCTCCATCATAAAAAAATTCTAATCCTAAAATTTTATAAACGGGAAATCTTATTTCAAAATTTAATAATGTCCTAAAAAGGCCTCCAACCTCACTATTATAATCTACAGGACTAGTCCAGCCCCTTAAAGAAGATGCTCCCCCTAAGAAAAATTTATCAAAATCAGGTACTTGAGAAATGCTTGGCCCGTTTGAAGTATTTAATAAATGGATAAAGCCAGTTTTAGCTCTAGTCGCAAATATAAAGTAATCAAAAATTGTTTTAAATAATTTCAATTCAAAATCACTTTTAAAATAATTATATGTTCCTCCTAAAAAAGTTCCATTCAATCTAGGGTTTATAGATATGTAATATCCGTCAGACGGATTAATAAAATTTTTAATATTATGCTTCATGTAGGATGCATAAATACTTCTATTTTGATTTTTATTTGATTCAAAAAATTCAGTGATTAGCCCCGCTGATAAATAAGGATTAGAAGATCTGTAATTTTCAATATATGTAATAATACCAGTTTTTCTATCTCCCAAGACTAGAGATTTAAACAAAATACTTTCATTGTAAATTTTAAATCTAAACGGAATTCTGACCTTGATAAACCAAGGAGAGTACAAGCCAAGCTCATAATAACTTCTTAAAAACCTGCTGTCATCAGAGTAACTAATACCATATTCAGTCTTAAACGATAACTTAGTTGCAGAATTAAATAAATTACTTCTATCATAATTTGCCAATGCATTGATTGCAGAAACTGGCAAATCTCCTTGATTAGATGGAAGTTGGCTAAATCCAAATTCAAATTCTATTTCACGATTTCTAATTTCTCTTATTCTAATATCCAATGCAACAGTAGTGTCCGAGCTGACATAAGGAAACATTTCAACTGAACTGAACAACTGAGATTCAAAGAGATGCGATTTAGATATATCTATACTTTCTATATTATACAAATCCCCAACATGAAATATCAATTCTCTCATTACTAGCTTTTGGTCAATTCTATCCAATCCAGATATTGTAATTCGATCTATATAAAACTTGTTCCCTTCAGATATATATATATTTAAATCAATGAGGTTACCATCTTTAACAACCTCATCCTTAATGGATATATTTATTTTTCCAATTTTCATATATTCATTTTTGAGACTAAGCAATTGCTTACGGATATATGAGGGGTTGTAAAACTCAGATTCTAGCTCAAGCATATCTAATATGAAAGAATCCTTGAAATATTTATTACCTATAATTGATATTTTACGAATTTGATATCTATAACCTTCATTAATAAAAAATTGAATATTTATATTACTTTCATCTGCATAATCATATGCATAGTCAACTTCGACATCTAAATATCCTTTTGATTTATAAAATGACTGAATAGATAACAAGTCTAGATTAAGCTTGTTGGTTTTAAACTCAGTTGTGGCTATAAAAGTTTTTTTTTGCAGCCTTAGTAATTCTGCTAATTTATCATCAGGAACATTATGGTTTCCTTGAAAATCTAAATCAAGAACATAAGTTTTATTAATAGAAAATAAAAATGTGATAGAGAAAATAGCTAATAAAAATTTAACACATTTCATAATTATTAATATTTATATTTAAATCTATAATTCAATTTCCAATATCTATTATCATCAATCTTTGCAACTATTGAGCTGTTGCTGTTTAGCCTATAAGACATTTCATATTCATTAAATGCATTATCGTTTAAGTTGATTTTTGTATTTAAATACAACCTATTTGAAATTCTTTTGCCCATAAAAACACTAATATCAGCATCCCCAAAACCTTGCATCAGAGAACCGCTATGCTGAAGTCTAAATTCATCTAAATCAGTATAAAGAGTTACATTTTTTTCTAATTGTGTTTCCAAATAATTAGTAACAATATTCCCAAATGGCTGACCAATCGACTGATCTAAATTTTTATCTTTAAATGTTAGTAATTGAAGTATGTCACTTTGGCTATAGTTTGCAATTGAAGATTCTAAAATNAAATTAGGATTATCAGTATATCCAATAAAAGACACACTAATATTATCCTCATAAACATCTGTCATAGAATGAACCTCAACATAAGGACTAGTACTAATAGGATCGATAAGTATAGTACCCTGAGTATTGTAAAATTCATTTCCATTATAGAAAAAATTACCATCAATAATATTTGCTTTGCCTGATATCGCTATATTATCATTCGAAAAAGAGGACAAGTTCATTTCCCCTTCAAGCAAAAGATTGATATTGTCTGATTTGATTCTTATGCCGTTGGGAAAAGGCATGTATATATCATAAGCAATAAATTTAGAATCTGTAATTTCATCTATTTCATTATTTTGCCCCCTACTCTCCACATCAAAAACAATAAATTCATTAAACCTAGGCTTAAATTCACCTGAAATTAATATTGTATCACTACCTGTAATAGCAAGTTCAGAATCACCTATACCTTCAAATTGACCATAAGAACTAGATAAATAATTATCTATCCCAACTATATTAAGAGATAAATCTGGATTAAAAAACGATTCGAGATTAATGCTCCCCGCAATACTAATTGTACCTATGTCTGAATCGTTGTAATCAAAAGCTTCTTTAACTGAAAATGCAATTTCATTAATCAAATCTTCAGATTCCATTGGTTTTGATAGTTCTGCATTAAAATCATTAATTATTAGTCTATTATTATTAACTACAGCATATGCATTAATATTACTTATTCTATTATCTAGCTGTAAAATATCCATATACGCATCTCTAATGGTAACTTGACCATCTCTAATAGTCTTATTATAATTACCATGAATATTTAATGTATAGTCAAAATCTCCATTAACTTCCTTTATAAAGGGAAAATATGGTGTTAAAAGTTCTATAGATTCAGAAGCCCCAACAATATCAATATAAATTGGTTTAAAATCAATCTCTTCATTATTAAAATAATTTAAATTTACAGGTAAAGAACCATTAATATCATACCTGCCTAAAGCTGTTTGACAGGTTACATTAGAAAAGTAAATTCTATTGTTTTTACAAGAAACTTTACCAAAGGCTTCAACTCCTTTGATTTTATCAAAAACGGGATCTGAGATGGTAGGATTTAAATCAATTTTGATATTATTTAGCTTTCCTGAAATTGATATGTCAGATGTGACTTTTCCATTTACATCTATTGTCCAAGGAGTATATCTATTAAGCTTAGAAATATCAAAGTTTTGCACATTCCCTTTTAAATCAACCTCACTATTTTCTGATAAAAGAAACTTATTATTTAAATCTAATAACCCTGACAACTCAAGTGTAGACTCTTCATTCTTTCCTAATAAATGATTAATAGTAAATTTGCTATTCTGGAATAAACTTGAAAAAATCAACTCTGAATATTCTAATTCATCAAACTTAAAATTATCTACTAGCAAATTAGTATTCATATACCAAATTGAATTTTTAACTGAAAAATCTATATCACCTATTAAATAGCCATTGTATCTATTATTTAAAAATAAAAGCTTATCAATGGTAGCAAGGCTTAGATTATTCATTGAAATGGCTCCATTGATATCATTTATATCTTTAAAATTTACAGATGCATGGAGGTGCCCTCTATCTATTAGCAAATCAACATTATCTGAAATATAATTTCCTCTATTATTTAAAAATGATATATTTTCTCCATANATATCTACATTATTTATCCTTGCATCAAGCCTTTCAATAAATATATTAGAATCTGACACTCTTGAATTAAATTTTAAAAACTGACCTGAATTACTATTTGTAGAATGTAAATCAATAAAATCATCTACATAACTAAAGGATATTGAATCTAGTGAGTGATTATTAAATATTAATGATTGTGCAAAAGCAAAACAATTATCAAGCTTATTTGAATATGACAATTCATATTCTATATTGTTAAAATAAGCTTTATTGATAATTATTTCTTTAGATATTCCTTTTACAAATAAATTAGAACTACCGTGTTCGTTATTATATTCATAATTAATAGATGTTTCATTTGACATGTAATTGCTAAAATCAGAGCCAAACCAATCATTCAATAAATTCAAATTTATTTTTTTACCAATAATATTGCCTGATAAAGAAAAATTATTAAAAGATCTAAATAAAGCATTATTAATATTAAATTGAATATCCTCTGAATTAATGAGTTTTGTATTCAATAGTTTTATTTGACCATCTTTGTAAAATAATTTTCCAGATATTTTATCAAAATCTAATTTCCTATATGAGAATTGATGTATGTCAATGTCGGATGATATGTTCAAGCTATTATTGATTGCAAAATCTAAATCGCCATCTATAACAACTTCATTGTTCATATCAGAATAAATATTTAATTTTCCATTGTTTTCAAGCATATCATAACTGCCTGAAAAATTAAAGATATCATTTAGAAATTTTTGTTTTTTTGAATTGAAAAATATTAAACCTTTATCATAATATCCATTAATATCTACATATTGTTTTCCATTAAGAGAATCAAAATTAATATTTATATTATAATCAAGTACTTTTTCTCTATTGGCAGACAGCCTAATATCTGATATAAACATGCCATCATAAATTGGAAACACTAGTTCATTTAATATTATGCTACTATGATTAACTTGAAAAGGAAATAGACCAATCTCAATATTTACTTTACCAATCAAATCATTATTATTTAAAATTGTAAAATTATCAATCAGAATAGTCTCATCTTTAACAGCTATTAATCCATCATCTAAATAATAAACATTATCACCGATAGCAACATTTAGTTTTTCTATATCTACAGTAGAGTTGCTCTTTTCAAAACTAACATTCAATAATCCTGAAAAATACAAATCTAGATTATCATATTTAAGGAGCCCCGAATTTATATCTATTTTCTCAATAATAATATCTGGCATAAAAAAGCTACTATTAGATGTAAAATTCTCATTTAATGCCATGTTTGATATATCNTCAATATCTAAATTTTCAATTTTAACGAGTCTAAATATTATATTGCCAGACAAAACATCTTTTAGGCTTGGCTTAATATTTATATTTCTAATTGATAATAGATTAGACTTGTCATCTGCGATATTGATAATGTCAATATTGAAACCTGAAAAGAAATTGCCATTTATATTATCAATTCTAACATCTACATCTAGAAGATAACTTTCAAGAGAACTGCTTAAATAGTTTTCAATATTATCTAGAAAATAAGAAGGTTTATATAAGAACAGTATTGAAGTTGATAATAATAATACAAATGATAGTATGAATAATTTTATTGCATATTTGCTGATTTTTAAGAAAATAGCCATAAATATGCTACAAATTTAAACTATAAATGTTTCATTAAATATAATAATTTAATTTTATTTATTTTCGTCAACAACCTCAAAGTCAGCATCTTCCACAGAGTCATCAGCACTTTTATTAGATTCTTCACTAGTTTGTGAATGAGTTTCCGGTCCTTGTTGTTGAGCAGACATTAATTGATAAATGTCAGACCAAGTTTTATTAAGCTCTTCTAATTTTTCTTTTATATTATCAATACTTCCATCTTTAACGAGGCTATTTAATTCATCTTTTTTATCGCTTAATGTTTTTTTCTGATCTTCAGAAAGTTTGTCATCTAGCTCTTTTAATTGATTTTCCGTTTGATAAACAGCTTGTTCGGCATTGTTACGTGTATCTATTTCATCTCTTCTTGTTTTATCTGTCTCCGCATTAGCTTCTGCATCAGCTTTCATTTTTTCTATTTCCTCATCNCTTAAAGCCCCTGATGCTTCAATAGTAATAGATTGNGCNTTCCCAGTTGCNTTATCTGTCGCAGATACATTCAAAATACCATTTGCATCTAAATCAAATGTAACTTCTATCTGAGGTGTCCCNCTTGGAGCTGGCGGGATTCCATCTAATGTAAATCGACCTAAGGACTTATTATCCAAAGCCATTTCTCTCTCTCCTTGATGAACATTTATATCTACTGANGGCTGATTNTCTGCAGCTGTTGAAAAAATTTGACTCTTTTTAATTGGAATAGTTGCATTTGCTTCTATCAGTTTAGTTGAAACACCTCCAAGAGTCTCTATCCCTAATGATAATGGAGTGACATCTAAAAGAACAATATCTTCTGACTCACCAGAGAAAACACCGCCTTGTATAGCTGCTCCAATTGCAACAACTTCATCTGGATTAACACTTTTATTAGGCTCTTTCCCAAATATATCTTTCACTAATTCTTGCACTTTTGGTATTCTTGTAGAGCCNCCTACTAAAATAACCTCATTTATTTCACTTTTATTAATTTTAGCATCTTTTAAAGCTTGCAAACACGGNTTTTCCATTCTTTGTAGAAGATTTGAAAACAAACTCTCAAATTTTGCACGTGTGAAATTTAAATTCATATGCTTAGGACCATTATTATCTGCTGTAATAAATGGTAAATTGATATCTGTTTGTTTCGAACTAGACAACTCACATTTCGCTTTTTCAGCAGCATCTCTTAATCGCTGTAATGCCATAGGATCTTCTCTTAAATCGATTGATTCATTTTTTTTAAACTCATCTATCAAATAATCAACAATAATTTGATCAAAATCGTCTCCACCTAAATGTGTATCTCCATTAGTTGATTTAACTTCAAAAACACCATCTCCTATATCTAAAATAGATATATCAAATGTACCACCCCCTAAATCAAAGACAGCTATTTTTTCATCTTTTTTAGAATCTAATCCATATGCCAATGCCGCAGCAGTAGGTTCATTAATAATTCGCTTAACATTCAAACCTGCTATTGCACCTGCATCTTTTGTAGATTGTCTTTGAGAATCGTTAAAGTATGCAGGAACCGTAATTACTGCATCTGATACTTTTTCACCTAAATGCTCTTCTGCAGTTTGTTTTAGCTTTTGAAGCAACATTGCACTTATTTGCTCAGGAGCATAATCCTTATCTTCTGCTAAAATTCTCACTTCTGAATTTTTACCTTTTTTAATTTTATATGGAATAGTTGAAGCATCATTTTTAATTTCATCATAAGTTCTTCCAATAAATCTTTTTGCAGAGAAAATAGTATTTACAGGGTTTGTAACAGCCTGTCTTTTTGCAGGAGACCCAATAAGAGTCTCTCCATCTGATGAAAATGCTACTATTGAAGGAGTTGTTCGACCTCCCTCTGAATTAGTTATAACAGTAGGCTTACCAGCCTCCATAACCGATACACATGAATTTGTTGTTCCTAAATCTATTCCTATAATCTTTGACATAATAATCAATCCTAATTAGTTATTTAATATTCATTGAATAATAAATACAATTATTATGCCATTGTTAAAAGTGTGACAAAATGGCAGCTTCTAGGCTTTTGTAGTTTTTTTTGTTTTTTTTAATTTTTTACTTATCTTTTGAGAGAATGTTAATTTATTTTTTATGCCTTTGATCGTAATTAGCCCCTCTTCCTCAACAAATTCATTTTTAAGAAATTTTAAAGACAAGGCATTCTCTATTTGGTCTTGAATAATCCTTCTTAGAGGCCTAGCTCCCCATTCTCTATGAGTGCCTTCTTGAAGCAACACATCCTTTGCGGTCTTGGTCAGGTTAAGTTTGTTGCTTTTATTTAAAAGGTTTTTCTTTAAATCATCCATTTGAAGATCAATGATTTCATATAAATCCTTTTTTGTTAGAGAATTGAAAACTATTACATTATCTATCCTATTTAAAAATTCAGGCTTAAAAAACTTCTTAACATCCTTCATTACATCATTGTGATTATCTGAATCTGATTTTGCTTTGTTAAAACCAACTTGAGAAGAACTTATATTTTTTGTACCTATATTAGATGTCATTATTATGATAACATTGCTAAAATCTATAATTCTACCTAGACTATCAGTCAACTTGCCTTCATCTAAAATTTGCAATAAAATATTAAAAACATCTGGATGAGCCTTTTCAATTTCATCAAAAAGGACAACTGAATATGGGTTTCTCCTTACCTTTTCTGTAAGTTGCCCACCTTCTTCATACCCAACATATCCAGGAGGAGCACCTATAAGTCTAGATACATTATATCTCTCCATATACTCAGACATATCAATTTTAATCATAGACTCTTGATTTGTAAATAGTTCATCTGATAAAACTTTAGCGAGTTCTGTCTTCCCAACTCCTGTAGGTCCAAGAAACATAAAAGAGCCTATAGGGTGATTAGGGTTTTTAAGTCCTGTTCTAGATCTCTGGATTGCTTTTACGACACTAACTACGGCATCGTCTTGGCCAATAATCCTATTAGACAATGTTTTGCCTAAATTAATAATATTTAGATTTTCTTTTTTTTCTAATTTAGACAATGGAATGCCTGTAATCATCGACACTACATCCGCAACATCATTTTCAGTTATAAAAGGCCTATTATCTTTCTCATCTAAATTCCATTCATCTTGAAAAATTTTTAATTTTTCTAATAATTTCCTCTCTTTATCTCTATATTCAGCCGCTTTTTCAAATTTTTGCTGAGAAATAACCTTTTCTTTCTCCTTCTTTACCGATACAATTTTTTTCTCCAATACAATGATTTTTTCAGGAACATTTATATTACTAATATGAGTTCTTGATCCGACCTCATCCATCACATCAATTGCTTTATCAGGGAGGTATTTATCTGTGATATACCTGTCACTAAGNTCAACACATGCTTTAATAGCGGAATCGGTAATACACACCTTATGATGATCTTCATACTTTAATTTTATGCCATTTAAAATATCAATAGTATCTTCTATNGATGGCGGATTAACTAAGATTTTTTGNAACCTCCTTTCAAGTGCTCCATCCGTTTCAATATGTTTTCTGTATTCATTAAGAGTTGTTGCTCCTATAATTTGAATATTGCCTCTAGCTAAAGCAGGCTTAAACATATTTGCGGCATCCAATGAACCTGAAGCTCCCCCCGCACCGACAATAGTATGCAATTCATCAATAAAAACAATCACATCATCAACTGATTCAAGCTCTAACATCAAAGCTCTCATCCTTTCTTCAAACTGTCCTCTATACTTAGTCCCAGCAATCAAGCCTGCTAAATCAAGGGCAACGACTCTTTGTCCCCAAATAATTCTAGGAACTTTTTTTTCAAATATCCTTAATGCTAAACCTTCAACTATAGCAGTTTTTCCAACTCCAGGCTCTCCAATCAAAACAGGATTATTCTTCTTTCTCCTTGATAATATCTGAGCAACTCTTTCTATTTCTAAATCTCTACCTATAATAGGATCTAACTTACCTTGTTTTGCCATCTCGCTTATATCTCTGCTAAACATATCTAAGGTTGATGTAGATTTCTTTTTCTCTTTTAATTGCTCTACTTTATTATCTTTTTGAGATGAATTTAGAAACGATAATAATATTTCATAATCTATNGAATAGGATGTTAAAATTTTATTTGCTACACCCTCNTTTTCTTTGGATAAAGCCAATAATAAATGAGCTTGATTAGCAATTTCTTCATTGAATTTTTTAGACTCNCTAAATGAAAGCCTAAGGACCCTGTCTGCCCTACGTGTAAGAGGTAANTGACCTAATGTAAATGCCCCACCATTTGCACTNCTAGGTTTAATCATATCCTCAATNGAANCCTTCATCTCATTAATATCTATACCAATAGATTTCAACATAACACATGCTTTCCCATTGCTATCTTTTATTATACCTAAAAGTAAATGCTCTGATCCAACATAGCTATGAGACATTCTAACAGCCTCTTCTTTTGCAAACTTTAATACTTTCCTTATTCCTTTTGAAAAATTTTCTCTCATAATGCTTTAATTTCCTTATTGTTTTAATTTCCCNCTATCAATATAAAATGATTCATTGCTTATTTTTGTGATATGGCTATCATGTGTGACAATAAAAAAAGAGATATTAAATTTCTCCCTTAAATCATTTAATAATTTAATCACAATTCTAGAATTTTNACTATCTAGATTTCCCGTAGGCTCATCTGCAAATACAATTTTAGGCTTATTGATAATGCCTCTTAGAAGAGCTATCCTTTGGCACTCTCCTCCTGAAATCTGGTATGGATATCTCTTACTCAAATACTCTAAATCTAATATTTTAAGCATCTCATTTGCATACATGACNGATTCCTTGTAATTNTTGCCNGCTAATNTCTGAGGTATTNTCAAATTATCAATAACCNGNAACTCAGCTAACAAATGATGAAATTGAAAGANATANCCAATGGTNCCAATTCTTTCTGATGAATTGAAATTNTCATATTCTAAATTATTATAATACTCAACCTTTCCCTTGNGATGGACTATCTAACAAACCTAAAATATTTAANAATGTAGTTTTNCCTGACCCTGAAGCTCCTTCAANTGATATTATTTGNCCTTCATCAATAGAAACATCTATAGAATCAAGNATTCTTGTATCNTCAAATTTCTTAACTATATTTTTNGCTTTAAATATCATNTGAAAACATNNATTCCCTCAATGAGGNTGNNAAATTANTTTTTNAAATCTTTNCTATTGGATATAGCGAACCNANAANCATAAGAANAGATGAAATTAGCAATATCTGAATGAAATAAACAAAGCTAAAGTCAATTTCAAAATCAAAGGGCANNTTACTAAAAAAAGTATTTTGAATAAAGTGATATTTAAAATTTAATAAAACAATCACTAANTATATCAAAAANCCTAGANTAACACCTGCAAAAGAAACTATTAATGAATTGAAAATTAAAANTTTAGAAATCATCTTNCTTTTAANACCTAATNTCTTTAATATTGATAANTGNTTCTTTTTNCTAACAATAAATANAAACATTANAGATATGGATGAAGCAGATGCNATTAAAATAACTACATAACCAAATATAGAGTAAATTAATTTCTCAGTATTCATCGCTTTTATAAACTCGCTATTTTCATCCCTAAAGCTTATAAGTTTATATTTTAAAATATCTTCTCTAGAAGGAAGATTGTAATTGTTTGATTTTAAAAATATTTTATCATTATTAGCTGGCAAGACCTTCAGTGCTAATTCATTTGACAAAAATGCATAGTTATGATCGTAGTCCATAATATCGTAATTAAAGATTCCAGATATATTAACATTAGAATCTACAGGCATTATTCCAGTTATGAGATTAACGTCTAAAGGAGAAGCTAAATAAGCTTTCTCTCCTGCTTTAAGATTTAAATCTTTAGCTAATCCCATGCCAATAAGAATTCCTGGCTGTTCTGTTTTCTCTAATAAAAATTCTTCAACATATTTATTCTTGAATTGGTCAAAATTATTAATAGATTTAATATTGATTATTCTATAATTATCTTCTTTAAAAATTAAATATTTTTTTGAGCTTCCGTTATAAACATCAAAGTTAGAATCCACAAAAGGCTCTTGAGCGAGCTTTCCAGAATAAGTGAAATTAAAAGAATCCATTTTATTAATTATTACATCTTCAATACTATCCATAACACTGATTGTCAAAAGAATAATGACAGTGCCTGAAACAACACTAAAGAATGGAAAGAAAGAAATTAAATTAAATCTATTTTTAGATGAATAATATAAAAATTGGTAAATATACTTAAGTGTTTTAATCATCTGAATTTATATATTCAATTATGTTTAAAGAATACAACTTCCAAGCAGGAAAGAAACTAATCAAAAAACTGATTAAAAATAATAAACCATAACAATTCAAAATAGAAACATAATCAATTGACACCGGTAAATAATTAATAAAATATATGTCTTCTGAAATTTTAATTAATTGATATCTATATTGAAAATACAATATCAAAAAAGACATCATTCCTCCAAACATAATGCTTACAAAAGTCAATATAATATTTTGAAATACTATAGATAAAAAAAACTTAATCTTAGTAAATCCTATAGTTAAGAGAATTGCTATCTCTTTTAAGCGATCCTGAGTCAAAATCCATAAAGATAGAGACATATTTAATATAGCAAGAATTGTTATTGAGAATATTATAAATACTATTGGATCGGAATAAGCATCAAGCCAAGTAACCATACTCTGATGCCTATCTATCCAAGTAGTTATTCTATAACCTTCTATATTTTTGAAAACATCATCAAAATCACGATCTATATGAATAGGATCCTTTACAACACCTATTATCCCGCTAGATTTAGAACCATAATTAAATAGAGAACGACTAGTTTGCAAATCTATAAAACATACTGATTCGTCATATTCGGAGAATCCAGAATTAAATATATTAACTATTTGAAATTTTTCAGCTACAGGCAAATTATCTATATTTTCAATATCAATAGGAAATATAAAAAAATGGTCACCTATTCCTAAATTATGATTTTCAGCTAATTTGCTACCTATTGAAATAGAATTTATATTTTCAAATTGGCTTCTATCATTATAGTTTAAAGTTTTCTCACTAACAGATATATCTATATCAAAAATGTCTAGTGCTTTGTTAGAATCAACTCCATATATTAATAAGCCCTCTGATTTGCCTGAAATATTAGCCAATGCATAATCTTCAGTATAGCTAGAGTATGATAAAAATTGAGAATCCTGCTCAATTGCTAAAACTATATTATTTACATCTTCTAGATGTAAATAATTATTGTAATTATGATATAAACTAGTAATTCTATAATGACCATCTATAGAAGACAGCTTTAATCGAATTTGATCAGAAAAACCTTTAGAAAAGCATATAGCCAATGTTAGTGCACATATGCATATCAGCAAAGATGTCATGCCAAAATAGATTATAAATTTATTATTTGTTTTCCGATATGTAGAAAATATTTGATTTAATGATATTTTAATAAATTGAAACAATTATTAATATCTTAATACAGGAAAAAGAATTACATCTCTAATTGAGGATTGGGCAGTAAACAACATAACAAGCCTATCAACTCCAATTCCGACCCCTCCCATAGGAGGCATTCCAGATTCCATAGCTGAAATAAATTCTTCATCAATCAACTGAATTTCCTTATCTATTTTACTAGTTGATTTAATAATTTCTTCTAATCTAAAACGTTGTTCTACAGGATCATTTAATTCACTGAATGAATTTGCAAATTCCATTCCTCCAATAAACAATTCAAATCTTTCAACCACATCTATTTCAGCACCTCTTTTCTTTTTTGCTAAAGGAGAAATCAACTTAGGATAATCTAAAACGAATGTAGGGTTTATCAAATTTGGTTCAACCAATTCCCCAAACAGTTTATCTACTACCTTGCCATAGCTCAAACTATTATCTAAAGAAAGGCCTTTATCCTCTGCTATGCAAATCAATTCATCCTTATTCAAATTTAGAAAATCGCAATCTAAAGTTTTATTTAGTTCCTCAACAAAACTAACTTTATCAAACCCATCTTTAAAATTAACGGGATGTGAATTAAAAGTTATTTTATCAATTTTCATTTCTTGGGCTATATACTTAATAAGCCCTTCGGTCATATCCATCATATCATACACATCTGAATATGCCTGATAAAACTCACACATTGTGAATTCCGGGTTGTGACTTCTATCTACTCCTTCATTTCTAAAATCTTTTGCTATTTCAAAAACTTTATCATAACCACCTATAATAAGTCTTTTTAGATATAACTCATCAGCTATTCTTAAAAACAATTCTCTATCAAGAGCATTGTGAAATGTTTTAAAAGGCCTTGCTGTAGCTCCTCCATANAGAGGTTGCAAAACAGGAGTTTCAACTTCAAGGTAATCATTAGAATTCAAAAANGNTCTCAAATAGTTTATAATATCACTTCTNTTTCTAAANACATCTCTATTAGCAGGGTTTGCAATCAAATCTAAATGCCTATATCTGTATCTTGATTCTTTATCAGAAAAAGCATTAAAGGCTTCTCCATCCTTCTCTTTCAAATTAGGTAAAGGTCTTATATTTTTTGCAAGCANAGTAATGTTCTGAGCTCTAATAGATAATTCTTCAGTTTTTGTNAGAAAAACTTCACCACGGCATCCGATTATATCACCTAAATCTAAGTTTTCACAAACTAGTTTTTCTAAATCATCGCTAATATTTTTATTATTTAAATAAACTTGAAGCTTTCCAGTATCATCTTGAATATGCAAAAAAGNACTTTTACCCATATTCCTTAANGATANAATTCTTCCAGCTACNGAAACTNTTTCANNNNTAGAATCCTCACATAAAAAATCTTNTTGATTATTATAAATATCAATATTCTTATGTGAAAATTCATACTTATGTGGATACGGNTCAATTCCTTTATCCCTTAAGANTTTAAGCTTNTCCATTCTAAATTTCATAATTTCTTTTAAGCTAACATTNTCACTCATTGNTATTCTCCATTTGATGTAANAAATANGCTCTAATAAACATATCAATATCTCCGTCCATAACTTTATCNACACTTGCCGTCTCATGTTTAGTTCTATGATCTTTAACCATATTGTATGGATGAAAAACATANGATCTAATTTGNCTACCCCAGGCAATATCTTTTTTAACTGAAGATAATTGATTTTTTTTATTTTCCATATCCTCTATATGCTTTTGATATAATCGAGACTTAAGCATTTTCAATGCATTATTTTTATTGTTCAATTGACTTCTTTGATTCTGACACTGAACAGTAATACCTGTTGGNANATGTGTAATCCTAACAGCCGAATCTGTTTTATTAACATGCTGACCACCTGCACCGCTAGCACGATAAGTATCTATTTTAATATCTTTATCATNTATATNAATCACAACTTCATCATCNAATATAGGTGATACAAATACGGATGCAAAAGAGGTGTGTCTTTTAGAATTGCTATTGAACGGTGAAATNCTCACCAATCGATGAATACCTATCTCAGATTTTAGATAACCATATGAATANNGACCTTTNATCTCTAAAGAAACTTCTTTAACACCTGCTTCATCACCATCCTGAAAACTCAAAACTGATGACGAATAATTATTANANTCAGACCATCGAGAGTACATTCTAAAAAGCATATTAGCCCAATCCTGCGAGTCTGTCCCTCCAGCNCCAGAATGTATTGTTAGAATAGCATCTCTTTTATCATCAGATAAATTCAATAAATTTAAAAGCTCCATCTTGTTTAATGTACTTCTAAATTTATCCATATATATACTAATATCATCATCTATATCAGACTCTTCATCTATCATAGATATGAATATTGAAACTTCATCATAGCTATCATCCAAAGTAGACCAATCGCTAATTTGTTTTTCTATTGCACTTATTTGCTTTAATACTCCCTGTGCCTTTTCTTTATCTAACCAAAAATCTTTATCTAAAGTTATTTTTTTATATTCTTCTAATTCATTTAAAATGCAATCACCATCATAAGCTGTTTTAATCTCTTTATACCTTTTTTCCAAATCTTCAAATTCGTCTAATATTTTTTTTGAGTCTAGTGCCATAAGAACTAAATATTAAACTTAAAATTGTTAATAATTTCTCTCAATGCCATATGCTCATTAACATCATGTACTCTAATAACATCAGCACCCTTTAATAATGCAATTGCATTAGCTGCAATAGTACTTAAAAGCCTATCAGAAGGACCATCATTATTAATTGATAAAAAAGATTTTCTTGATGCACCTATCATAACATTAAAACCCGCTTCTTTAAATCTATCAATATTATTAATAATTTTATAATTATCAGATAATGATTTTCCAAATCCAATTCCTGGATCTATTATAATATTATCCTTATTTATTCCTTTATGAATTGCTTTTTCTATTCTCAATTCAAAATAATGCATAATATCATCAATAATATTATCATAATAAGTATTATCCTGCATTGTTTTCGGATCACCTTTAATATGCATCAATATAATTTTAGCATCTAATTCTGATGCTAGATGAAGCATATCATCATTTGCCCCTCCATATATATCGTTTATGATATGAAAACCATTCAACAAAGCTTCCCTAGCAACTGCAGGTTTATATGTGTCTATTGATAAAATTTTATTTTTAAATAACTCCATGTTTTGAAAAACCATTTCCAATCTATTCATCTCTTCAGAGACTGATAAAGGATTTGATTTTGGTCGAGTTGATTCTGCTCCAACATCAATAATGTCTGATTTAATAATTTTTTCTACATTACTTTTGAAAACTTCTAAATCAATAGATCTGCTACTTTCATAAAATGAATCTGGAGTTATATTTAAAATACCCATAATGATAGGATTATCATTTAATCTATTATTTAAAGCTTTTAAAGGCAAAAATAGTCAGCTAGTTTGCGGTTTATTATTTGATGAACGCCTTCTACCTGAAGACTCTTTACTACTTGGACTATCTAATTTTACAATTTTCTCACCTTTAATAATTTTTTCCATTTCAATACCGCTAATAGATTCGAATTCTAACAATGCTTCTGCAACCTCATGAAGATGATCAATGTTCTTTAATAGAATGTCATCCGCTTTTTTTTCAGCGGTCTTAACTAGATTTGTTATATTTTCATCAATTAAAGCTGATATTTGATCACTATAATCTCTAGAATGGGAAATTTCACGACCTAAAAACACTTCTTCATTTTTCTTACCAAATGTTAACGGTCCTATTTCATTACACATACCCCATTCTGTGACCATTTTTCGAGCAATATCTGTTGCAACAGCAATATCATTCCCTGCTCCTGTTGAAGTATCTTTGAAAATTAATTTTTCAGCAGATCTTCCACCCATTAATACATCTAGCTTAGCTAATAAATATGATTTTGAATAATTAAATTTTTCATCTGTTGGCAATTGAGCAGTTAAGCCTAAGGCTCTTCCCCTTGGAATGATTGTGATTTTATGTACAGGGTCAGCTAACTCTGAAAAATAAGCCACTAATGCATGTCCTGCTTCATGATATGAAATAATTTTTTTATCATGCGGAGTTAAAATCATACTTTTTCTTTCAACACCCATCATAACTTTATCTTTAGCATCTTCAAAATCTGACATTGAAACCTGCTTCTTATTTCTTCGAGCAGCAAATAATGCTGATTCATTCACTAGGTTNTCTAAATCTGCACCAGCTAAACCNGGNGTCCCTTTTGCAATNACTTTTAAGTCTACATCCTTTGATAATGGAATTTTTCTAGTATGTATTTTAAGTATCGCNTCTCTGCCATCAAGNCTAGGAACATCNACAACAATCTGNCTATCAAATCTACCCGGNCTAAGTAAAGCTTTATCTAACACATCAGGCCTATTAGTAGCAGCTATAAGAATAACACTATCATCAGTTTCAAAGCCATCCATCTCAACTAAAATTTGATTCAATGTCTGTTCTCTTTCATCATGGCCACCTCCAAGGCCTGCTCCTCGATGCCTACCGACAGCATCTATTTCATCAATAAAAATTATACTAGGAGAGCTACGTTTTGCTTGATTAAACAAGTCTCGCACCCTACTCGCACCAACGCCAACAAACATCTCGACAAATTCAGCTCCNCTAATAGTAAAAAAAGGNACTCCAGCTTCACCTGAAACAGCTTTTGCCAACAATGTCTTACCTGTCCCTGGAGGGCCTAGCAATAATGCTCCACGAGGTATTTTAGCTCCTATTTTCTTAAATTTTGATGGTTTTTTTAAAAAATCTACAATTTCCTGTAATTCAACTTTTGCCTCGTCGCATCCTGCGACATCTTTGAAAGTTGTTGTTGGTTTGTCAGGAGATATAATTTTAGCTTTACTTTTTGCAAATGAAAAGATACCATTTTGGCCACCTCCTCCCTGCATTCTTCTCATAATAAAAAACCAGAAAAATATAATTAAAAGCCATGGAGAAAATTGAATAACATAATCAAAAAAACTAACAGTAGGTTCATTNGCTGTAATAATAATATTATTCTTCTCCCAAACCTTTTCATCTTGGTGACTAACNTCATAAGGAAGAATNTTTATAAAATAATCANTATAGTCAACACTATTTGTAATCTTATTTAGTAATGAATCTGCTGAAAATAGTTTGCCTTTAAATTCTTTGCCTGTTATAGTTGCTGATTCAATCTGACCACTATTAAGCAGTGATAAATATTGAGTGTGACTTATTGGGACAGGCTTATTGTCAGAGGANAGTATTTGGAGAGCTGTAACAGACATAGCTATAATCAAAANCCATATAAGNACATTACCTCCAATGTTTTTTGCAAAATCAAATTTATTATTTTTATTATTAGTTTTTTTACTCATGAAATTTACTTTTTTGTTTATTGTCTAATTTAATATTTCTTTTGAAATTTTTATGCAGTTATTCTTAGAAAAATCGCNATAACCATTAAATCCATCTAGCAATCCTGGAATCCATAAAATACGATCATTGGCATCAACCACTAGCGGATATACCATTTTCTTATAATTATTAAATTTATTTTTNAAGAAAAGCTTGCTAACTCTTTTCTTTTTATTATTTTTATCTCTATANACATCACCTATTTTCCAATTTCTAAGAAACAAACCATTNATTAAAACCTCTCTATNAATATATATACAATCTCTATTATCTTGACTCANNNAATTTCCTGCTTCTATTTTGAATATGTATTCATTCCAAATTGTATTATTAACTAAATCAATNTTTCTTTTATANTCTTTCTTATTTCTNAGAACTATNAAGTCTCTTGAGTTATTAACAATAATATTTTTATTTAATTCAAAATCNTTAAGATTTTTATCTTTATTTAANTAATTCCATAATGAAATCCATTTTGTATTTTTATTTATTAAAAAANTGTTATTATTATATTTCTTCAAAATATTTTGAAGAAATATTTTTTTATGANTTCTACTTAAGTTCAAGAATTTTTCTTTTTCCAACACAATAAAAGGTTTTTCTTTAATAATAATTTCATTTTTATATTTTTTATATTTTTTATTAAACAAATAGAAGTTTATTCTTGAATATTGATTTAACAATATCAAAAATGCAATACTAAAACTGCTTTTATTAGTCAATATCGTATTTCTTACTCTATTACGTGTCATAGCATTATCATTATTTGTATTATCAAAAATCCAATATATACCATTCCTAACTGCATAAGAGATAATAGTCTTTTTTTTGACATGGATAAATGGCCTCCTAATAGACTGCCTAGCTTCACGCACACCAAGCAAATTAGTCCAATCATAGCTTCCTTGGGTTCTCATATACAATGTTTCTATCTGATCATCGTAATGATGAGCTGTAAATATAAAATCATATTGATTATCTGTTTTTAGGCTATTAAANTATTTATATCTATAATTTCTGAAAAATAACTCTTTATTATTTTTTGGACGANTGGGTATAAAATGGTGAATAAAGTTAGTTTTGTTAGCTTTAGCAAATTGATTAGCAAAATTAAAAATATGATCTGCATTTTGATTCATAGAGTGATCAATATAAACAAAATCATAATCAAATCCCATCTCAACGGATAGATTATTAACTATGTGTAGTAAAACAGAGCTATCAACTCCCCCAGAATAAGCTACTAGAATTTTAAGACTGTCAATTGTTTTATTAGATGAATATCCAATTATTTTTCTTTTGATTTTTCTTTCTAAATCATAAAACGGCATTACACTTCATCATAAAAATACGGCTTTAAACATTGAATTTTATCTTCATAAGAATGATTATACAAGAACCACTCTGTTGCAGCTATAGAACTTAAAAGAGAGTTTCCATCTTGCGGGGTAAAACAGAACCCCGTAATCTCAGTCTCATTTTTCAAGTTTAAAGTAGGTATTGATACAACAGTTTGGTTTAATATTCTACCAAAATGACCATGATCTCTACCAAATGAAAAAACTTCATTAGAATTGATTTTATCTGTAATTGCAATCTTATCATTACTTTCTAATTTGGATATAATTTTCTGTATAGAGGTAGGCTCTTTAACTTTAAGATAAAAATGTAATATATGCATATATTGCGAATTAGTAATCATGGCAGAAGAAAACAAATCCAAGTCCAAATTTAATGTTGTAAACAATGAGGCTGCATCTT
>NZVQ01000015.1 GCA_002701525.1 Fidelibacterota bacterium
CCAAATAAGTTCGGCCATATAGTAGACCAAAATGTATATACAGCTATATATCCAGCTGACACTCCTACAAAAATATGCTCAGCTACCTTGTAAAAAGGATTATCTCCAAATAAATAACTAAATATACATATTGTAAAAAATACAATTGACCAAGCTCCTAATATTTCCATTGATAAAAATTCCATATTATTCTCTAGCCTTCATTCTTCTACTAATAAAATATGAAATGTTACCCAAAATAATAAACAACACCATTACTAAATGTGCAATTGACTGAGCCGACATTCGTCCTGTTGCTTTTCCAATTGGCACCGTAACATCTGGATTGATTCCAGGACTATTTTCTTTTTGAAGTCTTTGCAATTCTTCTTTAACCATCGATTCATATTCTGCAGCCCCTGGCATGCCAGCTAAAATACCTCTAACTTGACCAGATTTGACATAAGGCATAACATCTGTAACTTGGATGGAAGTGCAACCTGATGTAAATGGAACATTCTTAGGATCACATGCATACTGTACCCATTCTGTTGTTCCTGGAGTACCTGCCGACAAATCAATAACATAATCAAAATCAGACACACTATTAACACCTTCCATCATTGGAATATCATCCATTGGCACTTGCTTATAATCTTTTGTGTATAATTGTCTTATGTCAGAAGCAACCCCTCTTATTACAACTTCACCCCCTTGTTTAAAACCTAAATTAACATAGTCGGTATATTCTTCGATATTAAACAGGTTGGAAGATAAAACCTGGTCTAACGCATCCGTTGCCATAAATACACCATCCGGCCATAATGCCATTATATAAACTTTAATCTGCTTTGCAAATAAATGATTTAATAATGCTACAGACATTGGATGAATTTCAGGTTTTGTACTTGGACCATACTCAAACGACAATAATACTTTAGAGCCCGGTTCTAAGCTTGAAAGTTCAGTAAATACTTTTCTAGAATCTGGTGATATTTGAATTGGGATATCTACCCATTCAGGCTTAAGCAACGGAATCAAAACAACAATTCCAATAATTGCAAAAATTATCTTTCTATCAACCTTACCTAAAGACAATAATATATTAGCAACTTTACTACTCACCTAATATAGACCTTTCTCTACCTGTTATTATTCTGTAAGATTGTGCAATCGTACCAATCGCGATACCAATCATTATAGCAGTTGCACCTGCAGTTGCAGGGATATTAAATATCCATTGTTGTATATCATTTAGCTTTAGGAAAGATGGNGTATCTTGACCCCAACCAAAAATAAAATCTCCTATTAATATCAAAAACATATAAATAGCTACAAAAGAGTATATGGATAGATTCTTAGATTTAAAATATGATTTGATCAATGAGAAAATAAGTGCCACATACATTCCAACAATAGCCCACCATGGTATCAATGAACCAATAGGAACTCTACCCAACATTAATATAATACCTGAAATCAATAANAATGTAGCTTCATAATTTCTAATTCTAAATGCTCTATATGAGGCTGATGCAACAAAAAAAGCTAACAATGCAAACATCGTTGTACTTAANGGCTGATATATATACCAATACATCCAGTAGAAATAACTATCTTTTGCGTCTAAATGCTTACCCCATTCAACCTCAGATCCATGATATACAAAACCAAATATAATCATTAACAAAAAACCCACTACTGAAAAAATACTATATTGCCAGTTTTTAGTTTTTCTAAATACTCTAGTCAAATGAAGCTTTAAAAGATTCAAAGAACCTAAGAAAACTGCAAATCCTGCAATAATATCATACCACTGNGTAGCATCATTGTCGATGAAATTTTTAAGTGGAGCATTATTAATAAAATGACCTCCTAAAGTTAAGAACCCAACAACAACAACTATTACTATAGGCAATTGTCTTTTAAGCATTCTAACCTAGCTCCATTCTAAAAAACTGACTAACATCCATATTAAACAATGTAGCTANTACTACTAAGCATATCGACACCATACATATGACTTTTATCATATCTTGNCCTTTAATACTTCCAATTAACTCAGATTTTTTTGATAANTATGCACTCGCTGCNAAGAATTCTTCTCCAATCAATGTATAATCACATGCTGTTACAAAAAATGGTATTTGTGAAGCAGAACCTGTTCCTGCTATCTGAATAGCATCAATTGAATTTCCCGTTTCAGCNAATATTAAAGATTCTGCATAGAATCTTCCTTGATAAAATACTGCNGCAGGCTTTTCTCTAAGCATAATTCCATTTACTCCTGCTGCATAAGCAAATTGATCATCTGTTACATAGTGGACCATATCTTCTTTATATAGGTCAGGCCTACCTTCTCTTAAGTAAGACTCTTTACATGATTCCTTAGCCGTTTCCATGACAATAGGACTTGCAACTGGAACATGTAAATCAGCTTCATATTTCGCAGTCATTCCAGCAGTGTGTCCTAAAATAATTAATCCCGATAAAGTATCTACCTGATCTAATCCTGATATGCCTGGAACATATAATACAGACTTGCCCATCTCAGTCGCTCTGCCCACAGCTTCTTCCATTGCATCTATACCTGCTATCGGCCTTAAGTAAACATCCTCATGCTCTGCCTTGTTGATAAAATACTCAATAGATAAACATGATAATAAAACAAAGATAAAAGATGTTTCATTACCCNTCAAGAATAAAGATCCATGACCAAAGNAATAAACCATAACTATCAATATTGGAGCTAAAATATATTTTANATTTTCATTCATTGATTATTTTGCACTTCCAAATCTATNCTCTCTATCTCATTAAGAAGATATTCAACATTATCTCTATCTTCTAACAGTTCAGAAAAGTTATAATATTTTTCAGAGTTGATAAATGATGTCATAACAGGACCAAAAAAAACCATCATCTGGCTACCAATAAAAGAAACATACTTGGTGCTTTCTAAAAAAAACAATGCAGGAACCGTCATTCCTTTATCAACAATCTTACTTGCAAATTTACTTAATATATTTTGTTCATTCGTCATATAATTTTAATCTAATATCATTTCTAAATTAGCTCTAGGGATGGTCGCTTTTTCTCCATCAGAAAATTTAACCTCTGCAACCCTAACTATAGTTTCTGATTCCATCTTCATCAATTCAGATGGCAAAGAAATCACTTTGCCTACTTTACCAAAATAAGGAGTCCTAATCACTCTCACACTAGATCCTTCTGATATTATCATATCATTTTCAGATAAATTCTTAATATCCGATTTGCCACTCAACTGAGGGATAACTACCTCTGGCCTAATAACTCCTGCTCTAATTTGAGTAGAACCATTCATAGAAGCAACTTGATTATTAAACTTTTTAAACAACTCAAATGTTCTATTAGCCATTGACACTTGTCCAAAACCTTCTGTCATCACTATAGACGTGCCAATTTCTTCAGAACCAGTTATAGCCACACCTAATTGATATCCTAATAAATTTGACAATGCATCATAATCAAATCCTCCCACTACTATTCCAGAAACACCTATTGACTGTGCTTTNTTATATGCATCAACAGATATGTAAGAGCCTCCAATCAAAATTTTATTTTTATGAGANTCATTTAACATCTCTTCACTGATAGGCGANTTCCTATCATCTGAAAGAATTAAAATTTCACCTNGAGTNTCTCCNCCGATACCTAATATACCCTGTATATGAGCTCCTTCAACCTCAACAACTGCACCTTCATCTTCAATTACCTCTACTACTTTTCCTCCAATATATGAATTCACTTCTATAGGCATTGGTGGTTCTGATATAATAATTTGCCCAGTAACATCTGAAATATTAGCTATAGTTCCATCTATTGGCGATTTNAAGCTAGTTTTAAAAAGCCCAAACAAACCTTTNTTTTCTGCAATNACATCCCCTTTTTTTACACTTTGGTCTATATCTAACAACATGTAATCTTTTATATTTTCAGGTTCAATNTTTAATTGATTTGCAGCATTCATCATTTGAACATTTCCTGGTATTTCTGTTGAAGCAACAACATCTCTAGTAGACACTTTATCGCCAATTTCCACCAACACTTTTCCCTTCATAGGAAGTTGACGTTTTTTTCTAATTTTAGTATTCTCTAATACTATTAATCCTGGAGTATATGATTTAGACATTAGCCTAGAGACTCCTCTGGATATTCTCCAACCTCATTAGACCACTTTACCAAGGAATCAATTCTAACATTTATATCTTTTGAGATAGTAAATGGCTGACGACCTCTACCATCTAGTATAATTCCAACTACACCACCTCTTACTTTGCAGATAATTTGTTCATCAATTCCGGCACCAATATCCAATCCTTTTCCAGGGATCAATGTTGCTTCTGCTTCTTCATAAGGAATCTTCAAGAGCTTCATCTCTCCTGAAAATATTTGGCCGGAATAATTATTATCACTACTTTTTATTTTATACTCTAATACCAATCCGTCCTTCTTTTGATTACCCACTGGTGCAATACAGGACCCCAATCTAATTAAACAATCTTTTTCAAACACTTCTACTGCAGCTTTAGCATGAACTGTAGATAAAACTCCTAATTGTGGCATCATAAAAATAGAATCAACCGCAAGCTCNGTAACACCTTCAGGNAAGAAGGCATCAATCAACATCCGTGCNGCCTGAGATCGNCTAGGAGCATGTGANAAAACACCTCCTGAACCAACTATCAAATCCAANGACATCAAATCAACGATAGTCTGACCAGAAGAATGCTGNTCAAAAGCATCCGAAATAGTTCTTTTCTGCTGAACACCCTTCAAACTAACAGCGAAATCTTTATGTTGTTCAAAAGACAGCCTTAATGCTTCACGGGCAATTGCCTGTTCAACCTTTAACACTTCTAATGTTTGAGGTATAGTAGTAGGACGTATCATTTTATTTGATATTCTATTAGTAAGCTGTTTTTCATCTAAATCATAAGGGACCCATCTAGAAACATTCTTAACTCCAGATTCTGCAAGAACATTGCATATAGAATAACTCATTCCTAAATTTGCTGAAACCGTACGATTAAATTGACCTCCAAAAACAGAAAAAACATCAGTAGTCGCTCCACCTATATCAACTCCTACAACTGATATATTTCCTATTTCAGATATTTTTTTAATAATCTCACCAACTGCACCAGGTGTAGGCATTATAGGAGTATCTGCCCAATTCATCAATTTTTTATATCCAGGAGCTTGAGCCATTACATGCTCCATAAACAAATCATGAATTTTGTCTCTACTAGGTTGCAAGTTTTCTTGCTCAAGTGTTGGTCTTATGTTATCTACAATAGTTAAATCTGTAATAGAGGAAAGTCTTTCTTTAATTTTTTCAGAAGCATCCTTATTACCTGCATAAATCACTGGAAGCTTATAATTAATACCTAACCTCGGCTTAGGATCTGCAGCTTCTAATATTTCTGCTAATTCAACAACATGNGACACTGTTCCTCCATCAACTCCCCCAGACAATAGAATCATATCTGGGCGTAATTGACGTATTCTCTTAACTTTTTCATAAGGAAGTCTTTGATCATTTGATGCCAAGACATCCATAACAATAGCACCTGCACCAAGAGCCGCTCTTTGAGCACTTTCTCCTGTCATNCTCTTAACGACACCTCCAACCATCATTTGCAATCCNCCTCCNGCAGAACTAGTAGATATATAAATATCAATNCCATCCTTATCTGAGTTGCAAGTNTTCATAAANCTTTCACCNTCTAATATCTTACGACCTGATAGTTCTTCAAGTTCAATTACAGCATTTAAAACTCCTCTAGTNACATCTTCAAAAGGNGCTTCTACAGTCGTTGGTGCNTCACCTCTAAAAGTNTGTCTAAACTCACCATCTTTTTTTTCAATNAANATTGCTTTAGTGGTCGTAGANCCACAATCTGTTGCTAAAATAATATTAATGNTTTTTTGATCAACCATTAAAAATCTCAGTGAAATATTTTAAATATAACAATGTTAAGGGTGCTGCAAATGCCAATGAATCAAAACGATCTAAAACACCTCCATGACCTCTTAAAAAACNACCTGAATCTTTCACNCCAANATCACGCTTCAATGCAGACTCTGNAAAATCTCCAAGNTGACCAAAGAAACCACAAATGACACCTANAGCTAACACATCACAAAAATTCAANCTAGCAAATAATTCAAAATAATAGAATATAAGCATACAAGCCAAACTTCCGATCAAACCCATAATACTACCTACCCATGTTTTTTTAGGACTTACATCAGGAAGGATTTTTGCTTTTCCAAAATTTTTCCCAAAGAAAAAGCCAAATGTATCACAAGTCCATACAGATAAGAATATTGATAGAGCAATAATAAACCCTGCTTCGTTTCTAATATAAATCATAGACCCAATTAGCAAGCCTAGCCATATCATAGCAAGAGAGGTAATAGCTATATTTAAAAATGGAGATTTACTACTTCTAAAGACTTCAATAATCATTACACCAATCATAATTATCATTATAAAAGGCAAAACATGATCAATCATATCAAAATAATAAAGCAAGCCTATACCCAAAACCCCTTGATTTAAAGTTGGGCTAAATAGGTCTGCTCCTTTTTTCTTCGATAATGAAACAAGCTCTGTTGATCCAATAAACATTATTACTAAGAATAAAAATAAAAATAGGATCCCACCTGAATAAATAATAAATAAGAGTGACGGGATACCTATCACATTAACAAGAGTTCTCGATGTTTTATTTGCATTTTCCATATCTAAAAATTTACGAAAAAATACAATGAGAATGATGGTATTTTTACTGATATAAAAAATGAATTATTATTAGAAATGATAAGGCCTGCTTTTTCAAGCAGGCCTTACTGTTACTTTAATCTCGCTCCAGCTAAGGGCAACCAGAGCATTTCATCTATAGGTCTACTTTTAAATAAACCTTAATAATAATATAAAATTAAAAAATAAATAAAGATGTGATACAGGTCAAAAACTAAGACTAATAAAAAAACCTCAATCTTTAGTTAAAAAACTGAGGTTTTCTTTTGTAGCGGGGACAAGATTTGAACTTGTGACCTTCGGGTTATGAGCCCGACGAGCTACCAGGCTGCTCCACCCCGCGTCTGAATTTTATTATTAGAACAGGCCATAAACTTACATTCAATTAACCTATTTGACAAAGTCATTATTTTAAAATAACAACTTTACCTGAGGTCTTTTCATTTAATAAGTCTAAAAATATATTTTTTTTACTTTCTCTAACTGCAATTTCTAAAGAAATAGTTTTTTCAAATATCTGCTTAATAATTTTTGCATCCATTAATTTAATTACATGATTAATAATTTTTTCTAGATCATAGCTATATTCAATNATTACTTTCTCCATTGGATACCAATCAATTAACAAATCATCATCAATAGCATNGTCTATGCAGNTACCATAAGCATTAATAAGTCCCGGNATTCCTAAATTTANNCCTCCATATATACGCACAACATAGGCACTTACATTTACTAATTTATGTTTTTTAAGAGTATTTAAAATTGGTAANCCAGCACTTCCATTAGGCTCTCCATCATCAGTAGCATATTCATCTACCCAACCATTTAAATATATTCTATATGCACTACAAACATGACATGCTTCAGGATTATTCTGTTTATATTTTTTGATTAATGATTTGTAATTTTCTAAACTCGAAATTGGATGTATAAAACCATAAAATTTTGATCCCCTATCAAAAAAATTACCCTGCAATACTTGATTCAGAGATTTTTGTTTTATCATTTCAATATAGTAAATTTTTGTTTAACAATCACATCGTCACCATTGATATGTAAAAAATAAATTCCACTAGAAAAATTTGGATTCAATAAATATCCTAAATGCTCTTCAATTCTACCTTGTTGACGTGCTCCAAAATCATCTTTTGAAACAAGCCTCCCATCAATATCATAAATACTTATTTGCAAATCATCAATAGCAGATGCATAGTCAACAATTACATTAAAATCACTTATACCTAAACGAGAAATTGGATTTGGATATATCGAAACTATTTTTGCATTTGTGACTTGACTATCACTAGGCCAGCTAAGCTCTGAAATACTATTAGACAGCTCTGATTCTCCAATAAGATTTGAACAAGATATTGCATATTGATATTCTGTTATTGGATCTATATTATTATCTATATACACCGTGTCTGTTAAACCTTGACTAATAAGTATATTATCACGATAGACATTATATGTCAATTCATCACCATAAGATGATTCCCATAAAAGCTCTATCCCATCTTTAATAGCTGAAGCTGACAATAGAACTGGACTTCCAGGGAAAAAGGATACAGAACCAGAAACATCAATCAAACTTGGATTACTACCTCCATAAATGAAATGAATTGTGTTATTTGTATTTAATACGATTGGATCCATTGCAACATCATCAATAATAGCACTATTTATATCTGCTGACTCCTTATCTACTATAATATATTTACCTGCAAATGGAAGCCCTGAATAGGACATTGTAAGCAATCCTGTAGAATCTGAAATAATGGTATGCATTTCTATAGAAAAATCATCTAAATCATCTATTTCTATATAATTTTCTTCATTTAAAAGTGATAATGTATCAAGTGTTTGGGTGGTCCCTATATATCCTTTATGGAGATTACCATCTTCAATCCCTATACCTAATGCATCATATGTAACACTTGTCTGATCAGTATAATAGTAAATATCATTATTCATATCAGGAAATTGGCCATTATGAAAATTCCTAGAACAAAAATCTACCCAAGATTCAATGAAACTTGAATTATAATCCGATAAAACTTCATCTAAAGCATCTACAGGGTCTAATAATTCATCTGAAAATTTCTCCCATGCCTGTCTAATGATAGTGCTATATTTTTGATTTTCTGTCTGTTCTATAATATTACTTAAATAATGACCATATAAAGCCACTGAATAGCCATCTGTATCTGAAAATTTTTGCTCTGGGTTCGAGAAAAATCTACGTTCATCTGCAGTAGATGATAAAAAATATAGATAATCATTTGAATTTGGGACAATGATATCCTCCAACCACATTGAAGAAAACTCATAAAAATATGAGTAGTTTACGGGTGCTAACCCACCTTCAATATATGTGCCTGAACTTTTCTCATGATATGCTCTTTGTATAGCATGAAAAAATTCATGAGCAACCGTAGCTCTCATTGCTGTTAAGCCATTAGTATAATAGCTATCTTCAGCATAATCATTATCTATCTCAACCCATGAAGTTCCCTCAATACCATCATTATCATCTGTATAATTCCATCCATATGCAAAATTAAATCCTGAGCCTAAATTAACTATATATATATCATATTTTCCGTCTTCATCATCTACTTCAGGTCTAAATCCCATTGAATCAATCAATACGGACCTTGTTAAATCAGCAATTATTGCGACCTCTTCAACATAATCAGGAATACCATTTAATGGAGCAATATCTTCTTGGATTGGTGCCTTATCACTATTTGGATTATCATAATGAATCAAAAAATGTTCTGAAGGGGAAAGATAGGTTTCAGACAAAGTTGGCCTAACACCATAGGAGCGAGAATTATTGTTATTCATACAGCCTCTATGAATATCTTGAGAACATAAAGTATGAAGTATTATCATAAGTAGTATTTTCATTTTTTCCTAAAAGATATAATAAATGAAACACCTTTAAGATCAAAATGTTCTCTTAATTGATTCTCTAAATATCGTTTGTAAGATGTAGGGTACAACTCAGGATGATTTGTATAAAATGCAAATATAGGTGGTGAATGGTGAACTTGAGTCCCATATTTTATTTTCAAATTTTTTCCTTTGACTGCTGGAGGCGGATATTTACCATAAGACTTTTCAAGAAAAGTATTTAAATCACTAGTGCTTATTTTATGCTTTCTTTTTTCATCTAGCTCTATCGATAATTCTAGTAAATTAAATAATCGTTGGTTCTCCAATACCGATGTAAAAAGAATAGGGTAATGACTAATTCCAGGATACTTATAAATCATTTCTTCAATAAATTCTTTCATAGTATCAGTATCTTTATCAATTAGGTCCCATTTATTAACAACTATAATTAATCCCTTACCTGAATCAATTACATAACGAACTATGTCCTTATCTTGATTACCAAAACCTTTGCTAGCATCTATCATAACTGCTGCAATATCACATTCTTCTATCACTCTATTTGTTCTTACTAAACTATAATATTCAATACTATCTGTAATCTTGCTTTTTCGTCTTAAACCTGCAGTATCTATAATTCTTATAGTTTTATTAAAATACTTAACATAGGAATCAACTGAGTCCCTAGTTGTACCAGCTATATCAGTNACTATTGATTTATCTTCTTTTAATAATGCATTCATCATAGAAGACTTCCCAACATTAGGCATCCCTACTATAGCTAAATTAATCTGGTCAGAGTCTTCATCAATAATATTATGATTATCTGGCATAATCTGATTTACTTGATCTAACAAATCTCCAACACCACTTCCTGATTGTGCTGAAATAGGATAAGGATCACCCATACCTAGTTCATAATAAATAAAAATATCTGACTCATGTGATTTATCATCAATCTTATTAGCAACTAATAAATATGGCTTATTCAATTTTGTTATAATTGATGCTAATGTTTTTTCACTAGATGTTAATTCCGATCTTCCATCAACTAAAAACAGTAAGAAATCAGCTTCTTCAGCTGCAATATCAGCTTGCAATCTAACATTAGAATTTATTTTATCTACAGTATCAGGTAAATAACCTCCTGTATCAATTAAATTATATTTTCTACCTGACCATTCAAATTTTCCGTATACCCTATCTCTAGTAACTCCTTCTATTGGAGATACTATTGAATGAGTAGAACCAACCAATCTATTAAATAAAGTTGATTTACCTACATTTGGTCTACCTAATATTGCTATTGTACTATTTGCCATTAAATATTATTAAAAATTTCTAAAATGCTATCATTTGAAACATTAACAGGAACCTCTATTTCACGTGACATTTCATCTAATGTCCAATCGTCTAAAGTTAAAGTCCCTTCATCATTTAATATTCTGTGAGAACACCAAACAGAATCCCCAAGTTCCTTATCTCTCAGCTGAGAAATAATATCTTTTGCAGTAAGTAATCCTGCTACAGTTACAGACTCACCATAAAAATCATTATTAATTTTAAATAAATTAACTTTAAGATTCTCAATTTTATTTAATTCTGGTAAAATATGAGTTTTCATCGTTTCATATGCAAGTGTTCCAGTAACTATTGAAAATGTTTTTTTTGAGGAAAACTTTTTAGGAAAAAGCTCTTTTTCTTGATTAAACTGATTTAAAAAAGCCCTTACTTGGCCTACTCCATTTTCAATTAGATCCAATGTTCCATATTCAGGCAACCTTGGCAATTCTGCATCAGCCAATATATAAAATTCATCTGATAAAAATACAAACTTATGATCATAATCAGTTGGATATTCATCGTTGATTCCAGCTAACATATCAATCATCTTATTTGCATATTTAGAATTTACTGTTTTAAGCTTCCTAAGATTATCTCTATGCTTTGTAAGTCCAACCGGCACTATTGACAAGGACCTTAGATGGGGATGAAAAGAGTATAAATCCTGTATGGTCTTATCTAAATATTTTCCATCATTTAAATCTGGTATTAACACTACCTGAGCATGCAACTCAATATTATTACTTGTTAAAAAATCAAGTTTTTTCATTAAATGGTCATTCTTATTGCCTTTTGCATACAGCAGCAAGTCTTTACGAAGCTCCACATCCGTCGTGTGAACTGAAATATATAGTGGTGAAAGTTTTTGTTCGACTATTCTATTAAGCTCATTCTGCCCCATATTCGTCAATGTAATATAATGTCCATATAAATATGAAAGTCTATAATCACCATCTCTAAAGTACATCCCATCTCTCATACCTTCAGGATTTTGATCTACAAAGCAAAAAACACAATCATTTGCACACTTTCTAATTTTAAGTTCTTCAAATAAAACACCTAAATCATCATCATAATTTTTTTCAACATTAAATTGTTGCATAATGCCATCAATCTCAAAGTCCAAAAGAACTTGTTTATCAGTAATCCTAAACCGATAATCAATTTCATCAACAACTCTCCGGCCATTAATTTTAAGTAATCTATCTCCAGGCTTCAAGCCAATAGATTTACCAAGTGTTTTATCTTTTACTTCTATTATTTTCATTTTTATTACTAATTATTAATAAATTTACTAAAATAACCTTAAACTAAATTTAATATTTTAAATATGAATAAACGTAAAGATTCAAAAGAAATAATATTATCATCAGCATGTCTATTACTATCTATTGCAAATGCAGATGAGAACATAGATAAAACTGAATTAAAGATAATTGATGATATTATCAAAGATTTTTTCAATCTAAATGAATATGAATCTGATGATATTATCAAAGAAGCTAAACACGATTTAAAAAAATCCACTGATTACTTCTCCTACGGCAGTGTACTTAATCAACATTTCTCACTTGCAGATAAAATAGATTTTATCAGCTGTATATTTGAAGTTGCCTATTCAGATGGTGAGTATCATTATATGGAAGAACATATGATAAAAAAGATAGCACACATGTTACATATAGAAAATAAAGATTTAGTTAATGTGAAAATGGATATTAAACGTTTATTTAACTTAGATTAATACTGAAATTATGATAAAATTTCTTTCTCTTTATNATCTTGAACAGTATTTAATTTGCTAATNAAGTCATCTGTCAATTCCTGAATATTATCCAATGCTCTCTTTAAATTATCTTCAGAAATTTCATTATTNTTTTCTAATTCTTTCAATTGCTCATTTGCTTCTCTACGCAAATTTCTAATTCCTATTCTACCTTCTTCAATNGTTTTATGAACGACTCTAACTAAATCTTTACGCCTCTCTTCTGTTAAAGCTGGAATATTCAATCTAATTAAATTTCCATCATTATTAGGNGACAACCCTAAATCTGATGTTACAATTGCTTTTTCAATAGCCTCAAGACTACTAGGGTCAAATGGCTGAATTAAGATNGATTGAGCTTCTGGAACAGATACATGGGCAATATTCTTTAATGGTGACATTGTGCCATAATAATCTACTTTCACAGAATCTAAAANATCTGCAGATGCTCTTCCAGTTCGAATAATNGCCACTTCATGATTATANTGNTCTACTGTTTTAATCATTCTATCTTTTATATTTGAATATATTTCATTTTCCATATTAAAAAACTCCTTAAGAGACTAATGTTCCTATATGCTTATTATCTATGAGATTTACTATATTTTCATCTTCATTTATATTAAATACAATAATTGGCAATTTATTTTCTTTACACAATGTCACAGCAGTCATATCCATGACTTTTAATTCTTTATCTATAACTTCTTTAAAAGTAATTTCAGGATATTTTATAGCATCAGGATTTGCAACAGGGTCCTCTGAATAAATACCATCCACTTTTGTTGCTTTAATAACAACATCTGCATCTATTTCAATTGCTCTTAATACTGCTGCAGTATCAGTAGTAAAGTACGGATTTCCAGTTCCTCCTGCCATAATCACTATTCTATTTTTTTCTAAATGTCTCGTTGCTCTTCTTCTTATATACGGCTCAGCTAATTGAGTTATGCTCAATGCACTCATCACTCGAGTATCACAATTTAATTCTTCTAAACCCGACTGCAAACCTACTGAATTCATTACTGTCGCCATCATACCAAGGTAATCACCAGCAACCCTATCCATGCCTTTAGCAGCAGCAGATATACCACGAAAAATATTACCGCCACCTATAACAATACCTATTTCAATTCCGGCTTGTTTTATTTTTATTATTTTATTACATATTTGAGATAAAACATCTGGATCAATCCCATAACCTCTATTGCCGGCAAGAATTTCTCCACTTAGCTTGAGGAGGATTCTTTTATATGGTTTTTTTTTCATTTTTCCTAATTGTGGATTTTATTTAAGAAGGCTTTACTGTCTCACCAAGCTGAAATCTAGAAAATCGTTTAATAACTATATTCTCTCCAAATTTCGCTACATTCTCAGTAACTAAATCTTTAATAGTTTTATCAGGATCTTTAACAAACTGTTGTTCCATTAAAGCATTCTCTTTATAGAACTTAGTCATTCTTCCTTCAATCATTTTCTCTATAATATTATCAGGCTTTCCACTTGACTTTGCCTGTTCAAAATAAATTTCTTTTTCTTTGTCAATTACAGATTCAGGAATATCCTCAGCATTTACAGATATAGGACAGGAAGCTGCAATATGCATTGATATATCTTTTGCTAGTCCTTGAAAATCTTCAGTNTTNGCTACAAAATCAGTTTCGCAATTAATTTCTANCAAAACACCTAATTTTGATCCTGGATGAATATAAGGNAAAATTAANCCNTCAGAGGCAGAACGACCTGCTTTTTTTTGTGCTTTAGCAATACCTGANTTACGCAGTGCTTCCATAGCTTTNTCTAAATCGCCATTAGACTCTTCTAGAGCACGTTTACAATCCATCATTCCCGCACCTGATAATTCACGTAATTCTTTAACTGACTGTGCATTAGACATTATTTCTATTCCTTTGTTTTATCTGAAGCTTCCTGTACTTGATCTTCAACAGCAGACTGATTTTCAGAATCTTGCTGTAACGAATCAACATTTCCACCTAAAGCTTCAATAATTTTATTTGATACAAAATCTACTAGCAATTTAATAGTTTTTAATGAATCATCATTTGCAGGGATAGGATAATCTATACCTGTTGGATCCGTATTNCTATCTACTATACCAAAAACTGGAATACCTAAGACCTTTGCTTCAGCAATAGCAATATGNTCATGTATNCCATCAATAAAAAACAATGCNGAAGGNAAATGTTTCATATCTTTAATACCNCTATGNAAATCTGCNAATTTTAGTTTTTCTCTATCTAGCATATGNTGCTCTTTTTTAGTTAGATTTTNATATAGTTCAGAGGATTCTTTATCTAATAAAAACAATCTTTTAATACTTCTTTTTATTGTACCAAANTTTGTCAATGTACCACCAAGCCATCTTTCAACAATATAATACATTCCACATTTATCTGCCGCCTGTTGAACCACATCCTTTGCTTGTTTTTTTGTTCCTACNAAAAGAACATTACCATTACCTTTNACTATTTTNANCAACTCTTCAACNGCTTTATTAAGNCATCTATTTGTTTCATTTAAATCAATGATATGNACACCATTCTTCTTTGTAGCAATATAAGGTGAGAATTTNGGATTCCATTTACTTGTAGGATGACCAAAATGGGCTCCTACTTTAATTAATTCTTCAATNTCTATATAATTCATAAACTCCTATTTAAAATAAAATTAACGTTTTGAAAATTGGAACTTTTTTCTAGCTCCNGGCTGNCCATATTTTTTTCTNTCAACTTCACGAGAATCTCGAGTAAGCATTCCTGCTTTTTTTAAATCTGTCCTTAGGTCAGAATCAATTTGTATTAATATTCTTGCAATACCTAATCTAACNGCTCCTGCTTGACCTGACAAGCCTCCNCCTTTAACATTAGCATATATNTCGTANTGATCAATCGCNCCAGCTAAATCAAGAGGTTGNTTCATAATCATTTTTGATATATCNCTACCAAAATATTCATTATAATCACAGTTATTAATAATTATTTTTCCACTACCCTTAGTCAATCTAACACTTGCTTTAGATGTTTTTCTTCTACCAGTAGCACTCCAATAAATTCCCTTTTTAGACATATTCTATAATCCTAACTTAAATCAATTTTAATAGGTTGCTGAGCTTCATGAGGATGGTCAGTACTTGCATAAACCTTTAGNTTTTTTAACATTTTGCGACCTAAACGATTATGAGGAAGCATNCCCTTGACTGCATTAGTAATAATTCTATCTGGAAACTCCCTACGTAAATCACTCAAACTTGATTCTCTTTGACCACCAGGAAAGCCTGTATGGTACCAATATTTTTTATCTTTTTCTTTATTNCCTGAAACTTTAATCTTATCTGCATTTATAACAATAACAAAATCTCCCATATCAAGATGTGGAGTAAATTCAGGCTTACCTTTACCTCTTATNAATTGTGCAACTTTGCTTGAGAGTCTNCCTAAAACTTGATTCTCAGCATCAATCAAATACCAATTCTTTTTAATATCTTTAGCTTTTAGTGTAAATGTTTTCAATTATACATCCTTTAAAAAAATAAATAAATATATAGCCTGTAAATTTAGAGGGAAGTATTTAAATATGTCAAGATATTTAACAAAATATTTTNAATAAGGCTTTANATGAGACCAAATGCATTCTTTTTATATATTGTTAAATCAACTTTNCCCGTTAATTCAANNCCTAAAGCAATTGANTTTTTTGATTTAGAATAAATATCTGAATCATNAAAGGTCCATCTNTTCTTAGANTCAATAATTACAAAATCTGCATCTGANCCAACATCAATAGGGTTTTCACAAAGAGCAAGAGCTTNTCTTGGACCTTTNGTNAACAANTTTATCACTTCTGNAATACTAAANCCTTCTTGAGNTAGNACAGTATAGGCTAANCTAAATGCNGATTCTAAAGATATAGTTCCAAAAGAAGCATGANCTATATCTTTTTCTTTATCCTCNGATGAGCANGGAGTATGATCTGAACTAATAGANGTAATAACATTNTTNTTAATNGCAGCTATAAGTGCNTCCCTNTTNTTCTCAGATCTCAATGGAGGATACACTTTAGCATTNGAATTGTAATTTNAAATTTTATCATCATTAAAGAAAATATGATGAGGTGAAACATCTGCGGTAACCATTACACCTTTATCTTGATATTCTTTAATTANATCAANGGATTTACTTGTACTTACAAGCGGGACATGAATACCCTTACCTGTCAATTCCGCTATCATCAGATCTCTAGAAACCACAATCGACTCCGATATATCTGGAATACCTTGCAAACCTAATTTAGTAGAAACAAATCCTTCATTTACAACACCACCTTCACTAAGACCCAAATCTCTAGAAAAACTTATTAAAGGAGCATCGTACATACCGCTGTATTCTAATGCATATTTTAAAAATTGACTATTTTTAATAGTAGATGTACTATCTGAGAATGCCACAGCCCCTTCTTTAACCATACAACCATATTCGCAAAGCTCAACACCATCATGCTTAACAGAAGCTGAGCCTATTGGTAAAATATTTATTTTATTATTAATTTCAGAAATACTCTTGATAGCTTCAGGTGTATCTAAAGGATTATCTTTATCAGACATAAGACACACTGTAGTATACCCCCCTGCCATAGCTGCATCAATACCTGATTCTAGAGTTTCAACATAACCTGAGCCCGGCTGTTTGAAATGAGATCTTATATCTGTAAAACCAGGTGCAATAATTTTATTAGAACAATCAATCAAGTTAATATCTTTTTCTTTTACACTCCCTATTTTTTCAATCTTTCCATTATTAAGTAAAATGTCTCCTTTTAAGAATTTATCTTTATAAGGGTCGTATATCTTTCCACCCTTAAGCATCCATTTTCCAGATATTAACTTATTTTTTTTCATTTTTAAGTTCTTTCTCATTGCCCAATAAAGAATATAAAATACTCATCCTTACTGCAACACCATTCAACACTTGATCTAAAATAATTGCTTGGTCACTCTCTGCCACATCACTATCTATTTCTACACCTCTATTCATAGGGCCCGGATGCATTACAACAATTTCTCTTTTAATTTTAGACAAACGTTCATTTGTAATTCCAAAGAAATCCCTATATTCTCTCACTGATGGAATTAAACCTATACCCATTCTTTCACGCTGAATACGAAGAACATTAATAGCATCAGCCCAATCTAAAACTTGATCTAAATTGCTTGTTACAACAACTCCCAAATCTTCAATGCAAGGAGGAATTAAATGAGGCGGACCACAAAGCATTACTTTTGCACCCATTTTGTTTAATCCATAAATATTTGACAAAGCGACCCTACTATGTAAGATATCGCCTATTATAGCTACTTTTAAATCTTTTAACTTTCCAAATTTTTCATGCAAACTCATCATATCTAACATCGCTTGAGTTGGGTGCTCATGAGTCCCATCGCCAGCATTAATTATTACTGAATCTACATATTGACTCAATTGCTTGCAGGAACCCGGAGTTGGATGCCTCATAACAATCCCATCAATTTTCATTGCATGAATATTCTGAACAGTATCTTTGAAAGTTTCACCTTTATTAAGGCTCGATGACGATGCTGAAAAATTAATAACATCTGCAGACAATCTCTTCTCTGCCAGCTCAAATGAAAGCTTAGTGCGAGTAGAATTTTCAAAAAATAAATTAGCTATATTTATTCCATTTAAAGATGGAACCTTTTTAATAGGCCTATCTAGAACCTCTTTAAACATATATCCATAATCAATAAGAGTTTGAATATCTTGCTTAGTGGCTTTTTCTAAGCCAATAAAGTGTTTTGTTGATAAAATACCCATTATTCAGAATACTCCATTAATAAGACTTCATCTTTACCATCCACTTCCTTAATATGAACATGGATATGTTCGTTGATTGAAGTAGGGTAATTTTTGCCTACGAAATCAGTTTTTATAGGCAATTCTCTATGCCCTCTGTCAACAAGTACTCCTAATTGTATTGAGGCTGGTCTCCCATAGGAAAATATCTCATCCATTGCAGCTCTAATAGTTCTCCCTGTATAAAGAACATCGTCAATTAGAATAATATTCTTATCTGTAACATCAAATTTAATATCTGATGGACCTACCTGAGGAGACCCAAAACTAGTTCTGAAGTCATCACGATAAAAAGTAACATCTAATGTTCCATTATCAATTTTAGTTTTACCTATATCGCTGATAGATTTTGCTATTCTTTGTGCAATAATCTCCCCGCGAGTTCTTATCCCAACAATAGCCATTTTATTTAAATCCGGATTTCTCTCAATAATTTCATGAGAGATGCGCATCATAGTTCTCTTTAAATCATTTTCATCTTGCAAATGTGCTTTTACTTTTTTCATATTAGTTTATCCAACTATGCTACCGGCAGGAATTAGTCTCAAAAATCAGACTATAAAAGGAAAGTTTCTTGCCTTTTCTACCTCCCGGATAGAATTAAAGGTCTACTTTGAACATAATTTATTATATTACCGGTATATAATAAAAACTCTTTTTTATTGTTATCAAAGAGTTTTTATTCTTAAAATTTTTTATATAAATGATTAAAATTATACTACTTATATTAATTTTCAGCTCTTCATGTGACGATCCTGTGATAAAGGGGTGCACTTCTCCTTCTGCATGTAATTTCAATCCCGAAGCAACAAAATCTGATGGCAGCTGCATACAGCCTGATGGATGTAATAGCTGGTGTCCTGACGATGATGGTGAACCCGGTGTACTAGACTGCTCTGGAGAATGTGATGGAACCGCCGAATATGATGATTGTGGTATTTGCGGAGGTGACAATTCTACTTGTATCGATTGCGAAGGGAATCCAAATGGAACTTTAAGTATTGATTGCAATGGTATTTGCGGAGGGACTGCAATCATTGATGATTGTGGGATTTGCACAGGTGGAGATACTGTTAATCAACCTAATTATCTTAAAGATTGCTATGGCGATTGCTTAGGCACTGCTACAATTGATGATTGCGGTGTTTGTACTGGTGGGAATACTGGGTATACACCAAATTTCTTAAAGGATGAATGCGGCGTTTGTAATGGTGATGGATATAGAGAAAACTGTATTAACTCTAGCTGTAATCAAATGGATTGTTCTGGTGTTTGCAGCAAGAATGAAGGATACAGCCTGACAAATGAATGTGGAAATGAATGTCAAGATTGCGGTTGGAAGCCTACTGAAAATTGCAATGATTGTGAATCTTATGGAGAATGTGCACTATATGGCTCTAGCCTAGACACTTGCGACACTTGTTCGGGTGGAATATCAAACCAT
>NZVQ01000016.1 GCA_002701525.1 Fidelibacterota bacterium
AAGAAAGTTTTATTGAGGGAAATATATGAATCAGACTAAATTAATGACCATTTTATTTTTAATGTGTGGATTTTTATTTACACAAGAGAGTATAGGAGGTAGACCCTATAGCTTAGACAATGCACTTAATCTGAGATTAAATATGTCTGGATTTGCTACATCTGGTATTAATGCAGAAGAATTATTAATTGAAGATGCTAATCAAGTTGGCCCTTCACCATTTAGATATGGATATAGATATGAAACAAATATTAATATGTATACGCATGGTACATGGGAAACACTCGATAATGGTAATATTATTTGGAGNATGTATATTGAATCTCAAGATGCATTTTCAATAGGTTTNCAATATGATGCATTTGATATTCCTGANGGTTCACAATTTTATGTATTTAATGAAAATGGCCAAAATATCTTTGGTGGATATACTTCCGTAAATAATGCAGAGGCATTTGCTACNCCTCAAGTACCAGGTGAAATAATCTTTTTAGAATATTATGGCCCTGCTGATNATAGCAATCCTCCAAATATATCGATTGATAAAATTATTCATGATTACAGAGATTTTTATAATTTGATAGGGCAAAATCGTGATGAGTGTGGAGCTAATGTTGTATGTGATGTGGCTGACCCATATATAGATCAAATTAATTCAGTAGCTCATTTAGATTTAGGTTGGGGCATATGTAGTGGTAATATGATTAATAATACCTCAAATGATTTAACTCCATATTTCTTAACGGCTAACCACTGCACTCAAGGATTAAATCCATCCCAATTTAGATTTTACTTTAATTATCAAACAACATCTTGNAATGGTTCTTGGGCCAATCAAGGNAGCTCTGCATATGGTTCGCAATTAAAATGGGCAAGNAATGATAGTAATGGAGGTAATGGTATATCNGAAAATGATGTTTCATTGTTAGAAATNACTGNAAATATTCCTGATNCATGGNATGTGTTTTATGCAGGNTGGAATATAAATAGTAACTCAACACAATCTGCATCAGTTGGTGTTCATCATCCTCAAGGAGAACCAAAACAAATCAGCTTTGCATCAGGCACTGCATATACAAATGGATGGGANAATTGGGGAACTCATTGGAAAAATTATTGGGATGAAGGTGGAACAGAGCCTGGTTCATCAGGATCTCCATTGTTTGATGGTAATGGTAGAGTCCTTGGACCACTATCTGGAGGACCATCAATTGGATGTGGTGAAACTGGAGATTATGCATTATATGGAAAACTAAATAATCAATGGAGCTATATTGATCAATATCTTGACCCTGGAAATACTGGGGTAACATATCTTGATGGAACATATGATGGTGAAGTTACAGTATGGGGATGTACTGATCCTAGTGCAGANAATTATAATCCAAGTGCTACAGATGATGATGGTAGTTGTGATTATCCATCAGCTGGTGATGCACTATTATTATTTGGNTCAAATACTGCGAGTTCAATCGAAATAATATTAGAGAGCTCTGTCCCCGTTGCAGGATTTCAATTTGAAGTAACAGATATTCCTAATTTACTAACTTTAGAGTCTGCATCAGGTGGAGCTGCAGATGATGCTGGCTTTTCTGTTACAGTCTCTGAAGATGGAACTGTATTGGGATTTTCTTTTGCGGGTGCTACAATTAACCAAGGAACCACTCTATTGACAAATTTAAATTTTTCTGGATCTGGAACTGTAGATTTATGTCTATCTGATGGTATTATATCAGATACTAATGGCGATGGAATGCAAGTTAGCTATGGTTCGTGCGAGACATTTACAGCGGGTATTTCTGGAGACATTAATGGTGATTCTATTGTAAATATTTTAGATGTTGTACAAGTTGTTGGAATAATATTAGCAACTATTGACCCAACTGATGCACAATTAGCTGCAGCTGATATCAGTGGTGATGGAATTATNAATATTTTAGATATTGTACAAATCGTAAATATTATACTCGGTTAAGTACTAATATATCCAACTATGAAAACTATCTTAGCAANTCTGTGTTTATATAGTACATTACTAATGGCATCAATACCAATGCGACCAAATACTGTACTATTTTGTTTGCANCCNGAGGTNAAAAANCTCACNATTTTAGATGANAATTCTCGAACTGATAATATAGAAATTAATAATCTTCTACAANAATATAGTGTGCAAAAAATTGAGCCTTGGCTTCCAAATGCACGTCCTAATGANCNTGATGGAGATATTTATTTAACTAAAATTTATCGAGTTTTTNCTCAGGATAATATTAATATAGATGAGTTAAAAATNGATTTNGAANCCCTNGCTGATATTCATTCATCTGAATATGAATTCATTAGAAAACCAGTATATACACCAAATGATAGTCAGTATGGTCAACAATGGTTTTTACCTCAAATTAATGCTAATTCCGCATGGGATTTTTGGGATATATCACCTAATAATAGCCCTGGCAGCAAAGATGTTTTACTTGCATCTGTAGATACAGGTGTTGATTGGGATCATCCTGATTTAAGAGGTAATATATGGAATAATTTAGGTGAAGATGCTGATGGCGATGGGCAAACAATCATTCAAAGTGGTGGCTCATGGATTTTTGATCCTGGCGATGTTAATTTAATTGATGATGATGGAAATGGATATATTGATGATTTTATTGGTTGGGATTGTTCTGGGTTTAGTGGAGGTGAAGATAATGATCCAATGCCACCCTCTGGTGTCAGCAATGGTGGAACTTGGGCGCATGGAACTCATGTTGCAGGCCTTCTATCTGCTCATACTGATAATAATACTGGCATAGCATCTGCTGCATTTAATTGTAGCATAATGTGTGTAAAGGTTTCGACTGGAGAACAAGGTTATCCATATATTACTCATGGTTACAATGGAATACTATATGCTGCACAAGCTGGATACGATATCAATAATTATGCAATTATAAATAATAGTTGGGGTGGCTTAGGATATAGCCTGTATGAACAAGCTACAATTAATATTGCACATAANGATTATGGTGCTATTGTGCTAGCAGCTGGTGGAAATGGGGATGACTCCGGTCTTGGAACAAATGAATTTGCACATTATCCATCTAGCTATGATAATGTTGTCGCTGTATGTCCTACAGGTACTGGAGATTCATGGAATAATTGGGCAACATATCACCATACGATTGATCTTGCATCACCGGGTGAAGGAATTAGAAGTACACGGATTGGTAATGGCTATACTAATTGGAGTGGGTCATCAATGGCTACTCCAATAGTAGGTAGTGTAATGGGACTTGTAAAATCATATAATCCATCATGGACAAATGAGCAAATTGAAACAATGGTTATTCAAACTGCAGATCCTATAATTTATACTGTAAATCCATCAGAAAGTTTAGAAGGAAAATTAGGTAAGGGCAGGGTAGATGCTCTTGCTGCAATCGCAACACCATTATTCCCCAAAATAGAATTTGTGGATATTGATTTATTTATTGAATCTGATGATAATAATGTTTTGGAAATTGGTGAAAATATTGAATTATTTACTATACTTTCTAATAACCCTGATTGGGGATATGCAGATGATGTCATAGCAACCTTAGANCTNNATGAAGAGCATCAANATGAACATATTATGATAACTCAAAACATGTCTATGTATGGCAGTGCTGCTCCAGGGGATGGGCTTATTAATTGGGAACCTTTTATAGTAGAGTTTGGCGATAGTGTTAACCCTGGCGATATTAAATTTAAATTAAATATAGTGTCAAATACAGATTTCAATCAATATATTCAAAATGAACAAATATTAGAATTCATAATTCCAATTAGCGACCAAGTATTTATTCCTGGTGATGTTAACCAAGATGCAATTATTAATATTTTAGATATTGTACAGATTGTTAATGTTATTTTAGATACNAATCCNCCAAATGTTAATCTTAATGCTGCTGATTTAAATAATGATGATGTCATTAATGTATTAGATATTATTTTAATTGTTAATATAATATTAGATGCTTAGTTTTAATGTATCATGTATGATATAGTTAATGCATATTGGAATTTTCTTAACCATTTTTCCNCATATTTATTATTAGGATTTTGTATTGCTGGAATTTTACATGGAATTGTAAATGACAAGTTTATACAAAAAAATTTATTAGGTAATTCATTTACAAATATTATTAAAGCTTCATTGATAGGCATACCACTACCTCTATGTTCGTGTGGAGTAATTCCTGTTGCCATATCATTATATAAAAAGGGAGCAAGTAAAGCTTCAACAGCATCATTTTTGATTTCAACGCCTCAAACGGGTGTTGATAGTATTATGATGACATATGGTATGTTCTTACCCATTCTTCCTCTATTTATAATTATTCGACCGATTGCAGCACTTATAGCAGGTTTATTNGGNGGTANATTAATTAAATTTTTTGATGATGAAGAGGTNNCTGATTTAGAAGANTNTANTNATGAGAANAAAACCTTAAAAGATATGCTGGAATATGGTTTNATAACACTTCCNCAAGATATCGCNAAACCATTATTAATAGGTATTCTACTTGCTTCCTTAATTGCTATTAGNCCTCCAGATGAATTATTTAGAATGCTTGTATCATATGGTNGAATAGGGGAACTAATAATTGTTTTAATTTTATCAATACCATTATATGTATGTGCTACAGCATCTATTCCATTGGCTGTATCGCTTGTTGGCACAGGTACAATTAGCATTGGTGGAGCATTAATTTTTTTAATGGCAGGACCAGTAACAAATTTAGCAACTATTAGCACAATTTATAATATACTGGGAAAGAAGTTTACAGCATTATATCTTATTTCTGTAACATGTGTTGCATTTCTATTTGGATATGGCATTAATCATTACTATCCTACATTAAATAATACAATTAATTGGCATCATTTAATGCATTCAGGGGCACATGAACATACTGGATTATTCACATATTTATGCTCAATAGCAATATTATTAATTTTATTAAATGCATTATTGAAACCATTTGAAAAAAAAGTGGAAGGATCAGATTTAGATACTACAATTAATGTATCTGGAATGACATGTAATCATTGTAAACAATCAGTAACTAATGCAATTCTAGGATGTGAAAATGTTGCTGATGTTAAAGTAGATTTGAATTCAGGCAATGTATTTATTTCTGGGGAAAAAATCAAGCTCGATGAAATTTATTCTGCTGTAGAAAAAAGTGGTTTTAAAATAATAAAATAATAGAGAGTATATCATTATACAACTCTATTATTCTATTATTCGAATCAGACCACTTCATCTAATTGCAATATAAATAATAAATAATAAAAANCNTGTTAANCTAATCACAAATTTTCATCAATAGCTTGATTGGCTAACTGATCTGCTTTTTCATTTCCNGGATGTCCTGAATGACCTTTAACCCATTTCCACTCTATATCATAAAGAGCACATAATTCATCAAGNNCNATCCATAGCTCTTTATTNTTAACAGATTTTTTATTTGCAGTTTTCCAATTATTTTTCTTCCAAGAATAGATCCAATNATTNATNCCATTTTTAACATATGTGGAATCGGTAGTTATAATAATAGGNCATTTACGTTTGAGAGATTTNAANGNCTCTATTACTGCAGTCAATTCCATAATATTATTTGTAGTATCAGCACTAAAACCATAAAGCTCTTTTTCGGTTTTATTATAAACTAACCATGCTCCCCATCCACCCTTGCCAGGGTTTCCNCGACAAGCACCATCAGTATATATATGTAGTATATTATCTGTCATATTTAATCAGNATTTAAAATAATGTTAGCAATAATAATAATATCTAATACATTAATATAACCATCCTCATTCATATCGTTACATATATTATATGTACTATTATTTAGAATAGAATTGACTATTATAACAATATCAAGAATATTAATAATATTATCATTATTCAAATCCCCTGNAATNTCACATNCANNTTGATNNTAATAATATTTNCCTATATCNAGNCTAGTNCCATCNGGATCAGTATAANNAGGATTNCCNGCATCAATACATACNGATGTTTCNGAAAGATGATANAANTCATTTNNAAANTNTGGATTNCTNGANATAANNCCTATTCCATTTGGAATCCAATTTTGATCCGCTTCAACATTNGAATATTCTATATTATATTCACTAAAATTATTTGCTGAAGAACCATTGATATTTTCATTAATCGATCCACTATTCTCTAATCTGTTAAAATATATTATAGAATTATTAATTACTGTATTNCCAATNTCGGTATATATGCCTGCACCAGATACAGTAGATAANATAAGATTTGATGTAATNGTTGATTTATCAATTATTATATTTGCATCATAATTAAAAATCCCNCCNCCAAAACCATCTGCTACATTNTCTGAAATTAANGTTTCTANAAATTCTGATTNNGATCCGCTACCAACCCATACTCCNCCTCCATGTGAATCTGATATATTATTAGATATAATCGTTTTATCAATATATGAATTACTACTTCCAATATATAACCCTCCACCAAATCGACTCTGGTTATTTTCTATAATGCTACTTTCTATATTTATATTGGCAGCAAGTGCTTGAATGCCTCCCCCGCTTCCAAANGGGACCATTCCATTATTATTAATATATGAATTAATAATATTTAAATATTGATTAATAANAAATATGCCACCACCTTCAGATGCAGTATTNTTTTGAATTGTACTATTNTTTAATATTGATTCTGTTTCAGAAGNANAGCTATTATAAATACAAATAGCACCTCCAGCAAAAGCCTCATTATTTTCNANCANAAGCGANTCTAATGTTAATGCTGTATTATGAGAAATAATACCTCCTCCATATCTACTTCCAGNACTTAATNGTTCACCAATCCCATTTTGAATAGTAAAACCATTAATTTCAATATGATTTTCCGGTGTATTAATATTAATGACAGCCCCATTGAAATTACCATTAATAGCTGTATTGCTAGGTCCGTCAGATGATATTAATGATAGTGAGTGATTATTAATAATAATATTTTCTGTATATATACCAGGGCTAACTATAATAGTATCATTTGGGAGAGAATTATTTATAGCACCTTGGATATCAGTATAATCTTGTGGGACGAAAATAATATTAGATATCAAAGTAGAAAAAAATGAGAAAGATAGTATATGTTTAAAATATTTAATCATTAATAATNATTATTCATTAATAAAAAAAGCCCTACACGAAATGCAGGGCTTTTAAGTATGATAACAAACACTAATTTATGCCACANTTGACACAAATTGTTCAGTNTCTGTGCTGTCATCCATTGCTGTTGTTGAAGCTTTTCCCTGTGTAATGACATTTTGAACAGCATCAAAATATCCAGTACCCACAAATGCCTGATGTTTAGCAGCTCTAAAACCATTTTCTTCATTTGCAAACTCTTTTTGCTGCATTTGAGAATAGGCAAACATTCCATTTTCTTTATATGCTTTGCTTAATTCAAACATNCCAAGATTTAAACTGTGCCATCCAGCTAATGTGATAAACTGATACTTATANCCCATTGCAAATAACTCTTCTCTAAAGTTCTTCATTGTTTCTTCATCAAGATTTTCTTTCCAATTAAATGAAGGAGAACAGTTGTAACATAATAATTTACCAGGGTACTGTTCTAAAATTGCATCTGCAAATTTCTTTGCTTCTGCTAAGTTAGGCTTTGCAGTTTCACACCATAACATATCCGCATATGGTGCATATGCTAAACCTCTGCTAATTGCCTGATCAATACCATTATTNACACGATAAAANCCTTCATCAGTTTTTTCACCTGTAACAAAAGATTTATCATTCATGTCAATATCTGAAGTTAATAAATTAGCAGCATTTGCATCTGTACGTGCGATAATAATTGTTGGCACTCCCATCACATCGGCAGCTAAACGTGCTGCAACCAATTTATTAATCGCTTCACTTGTAGGCACCAATACTTTACCTCCAAGATGTCCACATTTTTTAGCTGAAGATAATTGATCTTCCCAATGTACAGCTGATGCCCCTGCCTTAATCATATGTTTCATTAATTCAAATGCATTTAGGTTCCCACCNAAGCCAGCTTCTGCATCTGCAATAATAGGAGCCATCCAATCAACACCNTTTTTACCATCTACATTATAAATTTCATCTGTTCGTATTAATGCATTATTGATTTTTTCAACTAATTTAGGAACTGAATCAACAGGGTATAGACTTTGATCTGGATACATAGTTCCAGCACTATTATTATCTCCTGCAACTTGCCANCCCGAACAATAAACAGCTTTTAATCCTGCTTGAACTTCTTGAATTGCTTGATTCCCAGTTAAGGCACCAAGTGCTGTAACTGGCTCATCTAATTTTAACATTTCCCATAATTTCATTGAGCCTGTTTTAGCNATTGTATACTCAATATTTAAGCTGCCTCTTAAATTAACTACATCCTCAGCAGTATATGGCCTTTGTATACCATCCCATCTAGTATCATTCTGCCAATCGTTTTCAAGCTGTTTAATTTGATCTTGCTTAGTCATTTATTCCTCCCTATTAGTATTAAATATGCCTATATGCTGGTAGAGTTAAAAATTCATCAAGTACTTCACCAGTAATCATTTNCATAAACATTTCTGATGCCATACCAAACTTTCTATTATTATAATTATCTTCACCATACATATCTTTAATTGTATTTAATTCTTGAATCATGATTTTNTTATAAAAATCTTTTGTAATTAATNATCCATTAGTCATTACCATATTATGCTTTAACCATTGCCATAATTGCGATCTCGAAATTTCTGCAGTTGCAGCATCTTCCATCAAATTATATAGAGGAACACAGCCNTTACCATTCAACCATGCTTCTAAATANTGNACTCCAACACGGATATTCTCACATACNCCTNCTTCTGTAATNTCTCCCNAAGGCACTTTAAGCAAATCNGCCTGTGATATATTACATTGATTCAATTCTTTATTGATTTGATTAGCACCTGACATTACATTATTAAATGCATCCATAGCAATTGGTGCTAAGCCTGGATGTGCAACCCATGTCCCATCATGTCCTGCATCTGCTTCACGCTTTTTATCATTAGCCACTTTATTTAATGCCGCAGTATTTGCTTCTTCATCATTTTTAATTGGTATTTGGGCCGCCATACCACCCATTGCATGCACACCTCTTTTATGGCATGTGTGAATTAATAATTCTACATAAGATTTCAAGAAGTGCCTACTCATTGTTACTTCTGAGCGATCAGGCAAAACAAATTCTGANTTATTCTTAAACTTTTTAATGAAACTGAAAATATAATCCCATCGGCCACAATTTAACCCTGCTGAATGTTCTTTTAATTGATATAGAATTTCATCCATTTGAAATGCCGCTAAAATGGTTTCAATTAATACCGTNGCTTTAATAGTACCAATTGGGATGCNCAATTCTTCTTGTGCCATTATAAATATATCATTCCATAATTTTGCCTCATTATGATGTTCTAATTTTGGCAAATAAAAGTANGGGCCAGTTCCATTTTGCATTTGNACTTTAGCATTATGATAAAAGAATAATCCAAAATCAAANATAGATGCAGAAATAGGCATTCCATCTAATTCAATGTTCTTTTCATATAGATGCCANCCTCTTGGTCTAACCATTAAAGTTGCAATAGAATCATTTAATTCNTAAAATTTATTATTATGNGGATTNGTNAANGTNATTGTTTTATTNACNGCATCTCTTAAATTAATTTGNCCATCNANAATATTATNCCANGTAGGAGAATTNGAATCTTCAAAATCNGCCATAAANACTTTAACATTNCTNTTNAATGCATTAATAATCATTTTNCTATCAACNGGNCCNGTNATNTCNACNCNNCTATCTAATAANTCATNNGGNANNNNANNNACNTTCCAATTACCNGNTCNAANATGTTNAGTNTCANNTAAAAANTNTGGTAAAATNCCTGAATCAATNTNNNTNTGNANNTNAATTCTATTATCTAATAANNCNNGNCTTGTNTCTCNAAANTGACGTTCNAGTTTTTCTATAAAACACAATGCATCATCAGATAAAATATCTTGATGCTCTGGCTTAATAGGAGATTTAATTGCCAAAGATGATTTTTGAATTTCAGTTGCAGTATCCATAAATAAAATTTCTATATTTTTGTGTATCAAAATTTACTATTAAATATTAAAAAATATATAGTAAATTTTACATATAAAATTTTACAATGTAAATTTTACAAGATTATTTATGAGTAGTTTGAACAGAAAAATACATTTTTTAGGCACTAAGATTCGATCGCTTAGAAAATTACATGGATTAACCCTTGAAGATATGGTTGTAAGGTGTATGCAAGTAGATGATAAAAATACACCCTCAATATCGTATCTTAGTTTAATTGAGACTGGAAGGCGGAACCCTTCTGAGAACTTATTGTTATTATTATCTCAAATTTTTCAAAAAGATTTAGAATGGTTTTTAGATGATACTATCCAAGATGAGCCATTAGAAAATAATAAGACAGATTCTAATATTGATTCAATGTCTTTAGAGCCTAATTTTTTATTTTCTAAAGAAATTTTAGAATCTGCCATACCTGCGGTGCTTAGTCAAACAGGTACTTCAGGCAGACAATTTGCACATATATTAATTAGATCATATCAAGAAAAAAATAAGAATCAATTTCCAGACATTGAGCGTATAGCAGAAGAAGTAGGTGACAAAAGAATGCCCTTATCTGTAGAAGACATTATGGATTTATGTGTTTATCATGGTTTGAAAATTAAATGGTTTAAAAGTGAACGGTTTAGTACAAGCGACGATTCAGGTAGAGTGATTAAAACTCTTTTTAGGTCATTTTACGATACTCCAAATATTCTATATCTTAATAAAGAATTAAAAAATCAGCCAGCAAGACTAAAATATGATTTGGCTTGCTTGCTAGGCCATAAAATTTTACATAATGGTGATGGAATTTTATCTAGTCATGCAACTGGTGGAGTGATTGGAGGCTCACCTAAACCATTTGAGCATAAATCTAGCCATATACAACAAAAAGATATTTTATATGCCTGGAGAGATTTTGAATGTAGTTTTTTTGCAGGTGCTTTATTATGCCCTAAAGTACCATTTAGGCATTTTTTAAATAGAGAATCCTATAGTATTAGTTCATTTAAAAAAATGAAGATTACTCCATCAGTTTTAATGAGAAGGATGACATCGGTGTCAACATATAAACACTGGCACTATTTTGATGCTTACCCTCCAGGGTATTTACGTGCAGTATATAGGGGGAATGGAGTTTCTATCCCTTGGGGAAATATGAGATTAGTTACTGACCCATGTAAACATTGGAGCATATTTAAAGTATTAAATAATACTAAAATTAAAAAGCCCTATAGCCAACTTTCATTGCTTAAAGATGAAGATAGACAATCTCTATATGCCTCTGTTTCAATTAGAACTCGAGATGCAGCAAAAAATCCTCATGTTATTTCTACAGGAATTGATTTAGGACCTGCAATTGAATCTCAAGGTTTAGATAAAGATGAATTATTTAATGATATCTATAGTAGTTGCCTTGGTGGAAATGGAGATATTCTTTTAAATGAGACAATTCGAAATCAATTATTAAAAGTAGCACGAACTTTAAATATATCTTGGGCAGAAGATGCCATTGATAATACATGCAGTATTATATGTCCTCGAAGTACAAATTGTCCTAGGCCTAATTCATGCGAAAAACATCCCAGCTCTAACAAGAATTTTTCTTGGTTAAATGAAATTAAAAGTGAAATTATTAAAAAAGGTAGAAAAAGAAAATGAACAATTTATTAAATACTATTAATGAGACATTATTAATGGGCCCAGGCCCTTCATCCGTAGCACCAACAGTATATTCTTCAATTGGAAAATCGACAATTGGACATTTGGATCCAAAATTTATTGAGATTATGGATGCTATTAAATTGCAATTGCAGACTTTAATGGGCACAAAAAATGAATTAACTATTCCAATATCAGGGACTGGTTCTGCAGGGATGGAGACCTGCTTTGTGAATTTAATTGAACATGGAGAAGAGGTTTTAATATTAAGTAATGGGGTGTTTGGCGGAAGAATGATTGATGTATGCGAGCGACTTGGTGCCAATGTAGACTCTATTAATCAAAAATGGGGAGAACCAATTACCACTGATATGATTAGCGAAAAAATTAATAGTAAAAAATATGATTTGATTGCGATTGTTCATGCAGAGACATCTACAGGAGTATTAAATCCTATAAAAGAATTAGCTCCATTAATTAAAGAATCAAATGCATTATTTGTAGTAGATGCTGTCACAAGTTTAGGAGGTGTTGAAATCTGTATGGATGATTGGGGGATTGATGCACTGTACAGCGGCACTCAGAAATGTTTATCGTGCCCTCCTGGGTTATCTCCAGTTTCTTTTTCTGAGCGTGCTGTTAATAAATTGATGAATCGAAAATCTAAAGTTCCAAATTGGTATTTGGATTTAAGTATGATTGCAAATTATTGGTCAGGAAAACAGCGAGCATATCATCATACTGCTCCAATCAATATGGTATATGCATTATACCAAGCATTATTTGATATTATTGAAGAAGGTCCTAAAAAAACATTCCAAAAACATGCAGATGCTCATCAATATTTATTACAAAAGCTAGAAGAATTAAACCTTGAACTTCTTGTAGAAAAAAAATATCGACTGCCAATGCTTAATGCAATTAAAATTCCAGCAGGTATTTCAGATATGGATGTAAGAAGTAGTTTGTTGAATGATTATAATATAGAAATTGGAGGTGGGTTAGGAAATTTAGCAGGAAATGTATGGAGAGTCGGATTAATGGGTCATACTGCTAGAAATGAAAATATTGATAGATTATTTAATGCTTTATCTTCAATCCTTTAGAATATATCTCCAAGGCAACAAAGCATCTTCTCCAGCATAGTCAATTCCAACTCTTTGGGTTTTTATAATTGTAGGATTTTGCATCTCATTATTTATAATCCAAATATGATTAGTATTGACATCCACTCCATTTAGATTCATATTAATACCAAGTCCTTTTGCAAAATTACCTGGTCCTTGTAATAATTTTGATGCTTGAATATGTATCCCACGTCTTTCCTGTACATGCTCAATTCCTGTATGTATTTTCCCGGATCGGATTAATACGGTATGAGGAATATTATGTACATTAGTTACTATATTAAATAAATAATGAATTCCATAACATAGGTATATATAGCAGCATCCACCCAATTTATACATTGCCTCTGTGCGTACAGTTCTTTTATTATTATATGCATGTGAGGCTCTATCTTCAGGCCCTTGATATGCTTCAGTTTCAGTGATCATAGCAGATGTTATCTGACCATTAATATTTGTATAAATAATTTTACCTAATAAATTTTGGGCAATTTCTTGGACGTTTTTTGTTTGGAAAAAACTTAAGGGGATTTTACTCAATATCATCCCATGTTTGATATGGACATTGAGCTAAATTATAATTATAATATTTTTTATCAGTTGAAATTTCAGAGCCAACCCAGCTAGGTTTATCGTAAGGTTGTTGTTCAGATTTCAGCTCAACTTCTGCAACAACCAAGCCATTATTATCTCCTAAAAACTCATCTACTTCCCATAAAGTTGATTTATAATGAATTATATATCTATTCTTTTCAATGATTGTTTTTTGACAAAATAATTCTAGTAAATCTTTTGCATCTTTATTCGGTATTTCATATTCATATTCTAAGCGAGTTATTCCATTGACATCACTTTTCATGGTAAGGTAAGATTTATTACCAATAGTACGAATTCTAACTAGGGGTTCATTAATGGACTGGATATAACCTTGTATGCAATACTCGTAATTACCTAAATCTTTATACGAAGAATTCGAAACTAAAAATTTTCTTTCGATTTCAGTTTTCATTATCTATTAATCTAATATGAGATTAATAATATATACAATATCCAATACATTAATATCAGAATCATTATTTAAATCAGATAATAAAACATCACACTCATCATCGCTTCCATAGAGAATAACATTCACTACAGATACAATATCTAAAACATTGAGAACACCATCATAATTTAAATCACCTAACTGTACCCCCTCACAAGGTAAATCTGATACATTAAGAGAGATTGGTAAGGTTACTATTGGATTATTAAAATCATTCGATAAAATTTCTACATTATAATCATAAATNCCACCTGATATATTAGATGTATTAAAATTCAAAGTTAATTCACTCGAGCTACCATATNCAATTTCCCCAAAATAAGGTGATAAGTCAAGCCAGCTTGGTTTTGGTTTAATATTAAGAGTCAATTCACTATGTGCAAAATCAGCATCTATACTAATCAATTTAGCATTNGTTCCAGATGCATCTTGNATNCCAATTGTTGCAGANTTAANATCTCCNGACATATTTCTATAATTAAAATCAATNTTNCCATCTGACCATAATACNACTTGNAAATCATATGTNCCATCAAAATCACCTGATCCAACCCAGTGTCTAACATTATCATACCAGANAATCACATTATTATCATTCACCTGATATTTAACATCTCCNGACATATCACTAGTATTGCCNGCATTATTAGGATTCAAATCATCCCAAAATGGCATAATTGCATTTAAAGGTGCCTCTGCATTTGGCAGTGCAGTATTANACCATTCTGTATTATCGCTACCAAANCCTACCCAACCATTAGGGTTNACAATTAATGANGAATATGTATTNCCATAAAATGGGAATTCAAAATTAAAATCTACAATNTCATTAGATGCATAATCATTATGTTCAAAAGTNATATTTTCATAATTANTACTTATATCTANCCATGTATAATTCTGATTTAAATCAGAATTTTCAATTTGATATCCATATGGATCTATTGAGTATTGCAAATCCATTTCACCCGTATTATATATAGTGATGCTATTAGTTTCAGTTTCATTAGCNTTCATATTTAAAGCAATTTGATTTTGACTTAATTCAATTACTGGACCTGAAACAATTAATGCCAGAGCATTAAATGCATTAACACGNCCATATCCTGTTTGAATATCATATCCTTCAGCACCTANATCNTCTGCACTTTCTTCCATTATAAATTTAACTGCCTCTGATGANAAGGTTCTATCAGCNGAAAATATNANTCCTGCAATACCTGCTGCATGTGGACATGCAGATGATGTGCCATTAAATGTAGAAGTATANCCNCCTGAATTAGTTGTNGTATGTATTCGNACTCCTGGAGATAGAAAATTAAGGCCATTNCCATAATTGCTGCCCCAATAATTTTCTCCATCNCATGAGCTTGTAGATTTTCGNTCATTACATGGAGATAATGCTCCAACAGANATGCAATCNTCATAACCAGAAGGATAACTAATNGTACCNGNATTATCATTNCCTGATGCNGCAANNACCACNGCNCCTATTGAATGAGCATAGCTTATTGCATTATCAAAATAACTAACATATCCACCTCCACCTANACTCATACTAATNACATTTGCACCATTATCTGCNGACCATTGTACACCATCAGCTATTTCAGTATCTTGNCCATANCCATCAAAGCTTAATACNTTAATAGGCATAATCAAACAATCCCAACATACACCTGCNATNCCTTCNGAATTATTACCTTTTGCAGCTGCNATNCCCGCACATGCTGTACCATGTCCATTATCATCATATGCATCTGTATCNTTATTAATAAAATCATANCCTTCTAATAATCTTCCATTAAATTCAACATGNTCACTAACTCCTGTATCTAAAATTGCNATAATTACATCNTCATCCCCAGTTGTNATATCCCATGCTTGNTTTGTATCTGTATCACAATCAACAGTTCCNACACTGTTGCCATTAGCACTTACTGCCTGNCCACTATTTTCATGTGCCCATTGACTAGCATAGTATGGATCATTCGGAGTAACATTAATCTCTTTAATATAATTAAATTCCACTTTTTCAATCATTGGTAGATTATTTAATTCTTGAATTAAACCTAATATATCTTTAGNGCTATCAAATTCTAATTTGTAATATTGGTGTAAATGGAACGAATAATGCTTTTCTTCAAATTGATTATAATTAGAAAAAACNGGATCTAAATTAGCACGTCCATACTTNAAAACAATATTTTCTAACATAGGAAAATTTGATAATTGAATAGGCTTTTCATAACCTGTTTTAGGAGAGGCCNCATCAGTAAACATTANGACTAAACTACTAGATGAAATATTGCCTTCAGGATGNTTNATCCAATTGGTAGCAATTAAAAAATTNATGGCTAAAATATAAAGTATAATTGTTTTTTTCATAATATTTTTTACTCTGATAATTTTGAGTTTAAAATTATTAGTAAAATGTACTGTATAATAAGAGAAAATTTATTTCAACATGTAACAGTCTATAGGTTATATTACTATATTANTTAAAAAGGTAAACCTATGATTTTCAGAACTTTATTATTTACTACTATTCTATTTTCACAACAAGAATTTGACTTTGATGGTCCTTATGGCATTAATTATTTTGATACTGCTGATCAATTTATAGTCCAAGATTTAAACTCCCCAGTCATTGGTGATGTGAATGCTGATGATATACTTAACATTCAAGATGTTATTATGGTAATTGGCAATATTTTAGGCACCATTACATTAAATGATTCTGAANCTAATGCGGGAGATGTAAATAATGATAATATTATTGATATTCTAGATATCGTTCAAATTGTTGATAGAATATTAACAGGTTCATCTTCAGGTTGGAATTTTGCCGAAAATTGGACTGGCAATGACTCATATATATTCATACATCTACAGCCCTCTGCAAGCTTATCTACTGCATTGTGGGGTTCTACCACTAAGNCACAACTGCTAGCTAACTCACCAACAAATGTACATTATTTTTTCTTATCTAGCAGGACAACCTCGGCTAGTGATATTGATAATATAAAATTAGAATTTGATGAAATTATTAGTGGATTGCCACCAATCGAACAAGCACATTGGAACTCTCATTTACATTTTGTTCCTGAAAGATCACTAGATATGAATAATTGGCTTGCTGATGCACTAGATGGGAAAAAAGCTATTGCTGTTGATTCATTTCAAAAAATTAGAGAAATTGGATATTTAGGGAACCCTGCATCATTTACNGGAACATATATTCATTATCTTGCACATGAAGCAGAATATTTTAAATATGAATTAGGTGTATTTAGTGATACAGGTGAACCCTATGATGAAATTACTGTTTTTGATAGAACACACTATACAGGAGGATGGGCAGCATCTATTAGCGAAACAATAACTCTCCCTTCTGATAGTCAATTATCTGAATACGATAAAATTGAAGTCGAATTACTTCGTGGTTGCCCAGATGCAAATATGAATTATAGTGATGCAGGCTGTGATGACTACGATCGTATTGCTAGAATGTTTATATGTGATGAAGATGGANGTAATTGTTTAGAAATTACAAAATGGATTACCCCATTTGATAGGCAGCCGCACTCGCTTACAGATATTACTCCAATGCTTGCAGCATTTCGACCAGGCGGTACGAAAACAATTAAATTTCAAGAATCTGGTTGGCCAAACAGTCTATTAACTTTAAAAATTCGAATGTATGATTTAGAAAATAATAGTTCTAGCTCTCAGCAAATTATTCCAATATGGAATGGAACAGTATTATTTAATCCTGAATATAATGATAATAGACCACCAACTCCATTTATGGTGCCAAACAATGCTACAAAAGTTGAGTTTGTAACATCTATTACTGGTCATGGTTGGGGGAGTGCAGGATGTTTTAACTGTGCTGAATTTTGTAATTCAAAACATGTCTTTGAAGTGAATGGTGGAGTATTTGAATTTGAAAAAGCTCATCCAAATGCATCAGATAATGACTATTGCATGGAATTAAGCACTATTGCTCAAGGAGTCATACCAAATCAATATGGCACATGGGGCTATGGAAGAGCAGGATGGTGTCCAGGCCAAGATGTAAAATTATATATAACAGATATTACAGATGTGATTACAATGGGAGATGAAAATATTATTGACTATTCTGCATGTCGTGTAAGTGGTGCCGCCTGTGTTACTCCTCCAACATGTGGAGGTGATGGCTATTGCCCTGAAATTGCAATGTTCTCATATATTATTATTCATTATTAAGATTTCAACAATGAATGGTTTTTAATTTTATAATGATTTTAAAAATTTATTTTTTTGATTAATAAAATATTCGTAGTCTGGATTTAATAAAATTGCTTTTTCAATAGTTTGAATTGCCTCGTCAATCCTGCCTAATTTCCATAAAATTTCAGCCTCAGTATCAAGAATATTTGCCTGAGTCCCTATATTATCATGAGATAATTGCACGGCTAATTGTGTTTTTTCTAATGCATCATCTAAATTCATTTCTAATTCAGACATGCGCCAACCATAACTATTTAATGCATTAGGATCAGTAGGGAAAAAGTTAATTAATTTTTTATAATATGTTATTTCTGAAATAGTATCAGACTGTCCACGATAATATCTAATCACTGTACGAATACCAGCATATGTAAAATCAGAATTAGGATTAGTATCAATAAAAGTTAATAATGGTTCGAAATTATTATTTTCATATTCTAAATATGCAAGACGGTATTCTGCCTCTTGATAATATTTTTTATTTTTACCATTCAATACATTATAGAAAAAAGGCTTTGCATCTTCAATCAGATTTCTTTCCAAATACTTATTTCCAATATTTAATGATATCAAAGATGAGTCTGAATATTGATTATATATTTGCAAAAAGTAATCTAATGTATTAACACCCTTTACTACATCATTAATTTTACCTAGGTAAGTATTAGCATCATGATATCCAATCAAACGATCAATTTCATTTCCATCTGGATTAAGAAACAATATAGTAGGCAAAGAAACTCCATGAAATTTTTTAAATAGCTGGAAGCCCTCATCTGTATCAGTATTTATTTTTAAGTTAATAAAATTAGATTGACTAAAATCAATCACATGTTTATCAGAAAATGTATCGGTATCCAACCGATTACAGGCACCTCACCAAGGAGAATAAAAATCTAACATAATAATTTTATTACTATTATTGGCCATGATTTTAGCATCTTCAAAAGAAACATCTTTCCATGGAAATTCACTATTAGAACAGCCCATTAGAAATAATAAAATTAAATATAATTTTATCATTTAGTGCTTATGATTTGGGTCNCTATGATCNTGATGANNATNATTAATNTTAATTAATTCTACTTCAAAAATCAATGTTGAATTAGGAGGNATAGAAGNACCNGCACCTCTCTNACCATAGCCAAGATCTGGTGGAATAATTAATGTTCGNTTTTCNCCAANCTTCATTTTNAANAANGCTTCATCCCANCCTGGAATAACACGACCTTGTCCAACNACAAAGACAAAGGGTTTTCCTCTTGAATGAGAACTATCAAATTCTGTACCATCAGATAATAAACCTTTATAATGAACAACAATTTCATCACCAGGTACAGGAGTATTCCCTTTTCCTTCTATATGAATGATGGTTTTAAGTCCAGATTCATAATTCATTTCTTTACCTGGAAGTCCAAAATCTGNATCTACAAAAACAGGCTTAATTTCAATTAATTCGACATCAAAAAANAATGTGGCATTTGGTGGAATTACACCACCTGCACCGCGAGAGCCATAACCTAAATCAGGAGGAATAATTAATTTCCTTTTACCCCCTACCTTCATTGACATTAACCCTTCATCCCAGCCTGGAATAACACGACCAGTTCCAACAGGAAATTCAATTGGTTGATTACGCTTGATTGAACTATCAAATACCGTTCCATCTTCTAAAGTACCTGTATAGTGCACAACTAACAAATCTCCTTTTGATGGAAAATCACCCGTACCTATTTTTTCATCAGTATATTTTAAGCCTGAATCTGTAGTAACTTCCATTCCAATTCCTCCAAATAATGAACTAATTATTAATGTGCTTACAATTATCATATTTAACATTTTCAAAATTCCTTATTATAAATTAAATCCCAAAAGCTAACCCAACCCATGCACTAGGAAACCCTGTTGAACCTGGTCCTGCAACATCGTTTGCAATAGTATATCGACCATTGACAAACATATTAAGCATTAAAATCTTTGCCTGCATACCCAATTGTACATGAAAACCGCTGCTTTCAATTTGTTGGGCATCCATTGTTGCTTTTAGTTGATCAAATACCGCATCATTTGAGAAATCTTGATTTGCCGCTTCCTCAATATCCATATTACTAAAAGTTGACTCTATAAATTGTATACTGTAATCTGGAGTCACGGAGTGTTGATTAACCCCTAATCCTCCAAAGAGCTGCGCTTTTGCTAAAAATGGAATACCAACACCAAAAATTTGTTTGCGTAATGTAAAATATAATGAACCTCGTGCTGCTGCAACATCGTAGGTTGTGCTTAAACCTGCCGCATCAATAGTAATATTATAAGGAATTGCAGCTACTTCAGCTGATAGTTCAATATCGATTGGAAGAATATCTAAATAAACAAAACCACCTACACCTACATGATTAGCGATTTCACCCGGTGTCATTGTTGTTAACCCTAAATCATCACTCGTAGCTGATGGTGTTCGTGATACCATATCACTCATTCCATATACACCAATACCACCAATTGCAAAAACTTGAGATGTTAAAAATAAGCTTAATAAATATTTCTTCATTACAATCCTTTCTTTTTAAAATAAAAACTTCGAAATTTAGTAATAGAAAAAACCAATTTCTAATACTATTATGATATTTAANAGAAAAGACATAATAAAACAATTTCCTTGGCTTAATGAAANAAACCATAAATTTATTATATCNGCGGATTATAATGGGTTNATATGTGCTTCTTTTCTNTCCCATATTTTAAATTGGNAACTAATTGGATATTATGATTTAGAATCCTTATGGATTTCAAAAGAAAAAGTGGAAAATTATAANGATATTATTTGGGTAGATTTAAATATACTGCCTAAAATTGGACGAGCTGTTGGTGGCCACATTGTTTCATTGCCGAAGCAAACACCANAAGGCTTTCAAACATCTTGCAACCCAAATGTATTATCTAATCTAACATCTGCAGATTTTCAAAATAAATTTCCATTTTCAACATTGATTTTTTTATTATGGTTGCATAATTATCAAATTAAAAAAACACTATTCGCACGATTATTAGTTTTGCATAGTGATGACACATGGTTAAAATGTCAAGAATATAACGAAAATGTCAATCGTTGGGTTAATATCATGCAAGAATTTAATTGGAAATGGTTGCTGCAAAAAGTTGATCAATCAATGTTTGAAGAACGGGTTGACCAAATCCTATATCCAGAATTAANTCAAATTGGTGCAATTTCTGCATTTGGAAAATTAAAGAGTAAAAANCTGAATATTACTAGTAAACAATTTCAATTTAATCCTGATTGGGATGAAAATATTATATTGAATTTATTTAACTTATTTGGNAATGAATTTGGTTGGACACCTCCAAACTTGCCTGAAATTANTAAATGTATAATTGGAAAGCGNCAAAAAATAGATTTAGCTGAAATTGANCAANATGGATTGTCAAAATTTTTATTTGAAAAATCCGTTTTTTCATATGCAATTCCATCACCTAATATTTTTAATTATACCTCTTTTAAACAAAATCAAAAAACACATATATTAGATTAATTATGGATTCATTAAATCAACTAATACTAAAATATGGNATACCTGATGCTTTAATAGANCACTGGAGTGATAAAGCAAAAAAAATGGCAATTTGGGGATTTGATGAAGTTTTTGTTTGCGATTCTAATGGTTGTAAACTAAATAATGAAAAACTTAATGGTGACCCAATGCATTTGTGCAATCAAGTTTTAAAAAGTTGGGATAGTGATTCTAATCATCCAACTGCAATTGGGTATATAAGTTATGATATGAAAAATGTATTATTCCCACATTTNGAATTCAAAAATAATAATAATCAAATATTAATGTGGTTTGGGAAACCATCTGCAGTCAAAGAATATTTAATCACTAATGATGAAGAAAAAACAATCTCTACTGAATATAGAATTGATATTGACACACAGATTCCAAACTCAAAATATTACCAAAAAAAAATTCAAGAAATAAAACATTATCTTAAAATTGGAGAAACATATCAAATTAATTATTCAAATCCTATTCAATACAAATATAAAAAATCTAAATTTGATTTATACATGTATTTACGTNATATTGCGAAACCTGCGAATGGCATATATTTAAATACTGGTATGAATGAAATATTGAGNTTNTCTCCTGAGAAATTTTTTGAAATTAATAATNATATTATTCATACCTACCCAATTAAAGGAACAATTAATAGATCTCCAATTCTAACTGAAGATATACAATTAAAAACTNAATTAATGAATAGCGAAAAAGATAAAGCTGAACATTTGATGATTGTTGATNTACTTCGAAATGATTTAGGTAAAATTTGTGAATATGGAAGCATTAAGGTAAAAGATTTATATAAAGTAAAATCATTCGAAACNATCCANCATATGGAAACAGATGTATATGGAACATTATTTGAAAATATAGAATTTAAAGATATTATTAAAGCTCTATTCCCTAGCGGTTCTATTACTGGAGCACCTAAAGAACGTTCTATGGAAATTATAGACCNGGTTGAAAATTATAATCGAGGTATTTATACTGGTTCCATTGGTTATCTATCCAAAAATGGATATATGAATTTTAATGTTGCGATTCGCACAATGTACTTTAATGATAATAANGGNATATATCCTGTTGGAGGTGGGATTGTCTGGGATTCAANTGCCGAANGTGAACGTATAGAAGCATTAAATAAAGCAAAAATAATTAGTAAACTATTCAATAAAGAAATATCGCATTATGCATAAAAAAATTTATTATATCAATGGAAAATTCATTNCAAGCAGTAATGCACAAATTGCTTTTTCTGACTCTGCTTTCTTATATGGCGATGGATTATTTGAAACTATTCGCTTCCAAAATAAGCAATTATTTTCAGCCCATAAACATATAGAACGGTTACGTCATGGATTATCTTTATTAGAATTAAACTATCAAAAAACTGATAGCGANATACTTNCACTTTTAGAACAAGTTATCGCAAAGAATATAATCAATAGTGGTTTGCTNCGACTGATGATTACCAGGGGAAATATAGATGGCCCCATATGGGAATATGAAGGCGAACCAAATACTTATATTTCAATTAATGAATTAATAAATGAACCTCAACAACCAGTAAAAATAATATTTTTAAATGAGCAGGATTATCCAATTATAAGATTNAATCCTGCAATTAAATCAATGAACTATATAGGAAATATGAAAGCAAAAAAAGATGCAAATATACAAGGTGCATTTGAACCAGTATTTTATAATTACAATAAAATTATTACTGAGTGTGCAATCCGCAATATATTCTTTGTTAAGAATAATGAAATTTTCACACCTTCATTGGACTTAGGTGTATTGCCCGGTGTCATGCGTGATACTATTTTAGCTATNGCATCTGAACAGAATTTAACAATTCATGAANCATATATANACCTAGATGAAATTAATAGTTTTGATGAGGCTTTTATTTCATCAAGNGGNATTGGTATTATAGAATGCTATTGGGAAGGNTGGAATTCAAATTATAAATTGACAAAAAAATTAAAAAAAANCCTAGCTGAAAAATTAACTAACTAGTAATTTTAGTATCCTAANAANAATTATAAANACTATAGNGAGNAATGAATGCAATCNAAAAGAGAATTTGATTATAAAAAAGANGAACACAGNTTNAGAGTTGTNTCTAATTTTGTNGGNAATACACCCTTTGTAAAATTNTCAGANAAATTATATGCNAANCTTGAATCAGTTAACCCNGGNGGNTCTATTAAAGATAGACCNGTTAAGTGGATTTTAGATGATGCTGAAGANAAAAAATTNATTAATCCTGGTGATACNATTATTGAAGCNACAAGTGGNAATACTGGNATTGCCTTNGCNATGATNGGTGCTGAACGTGGTTATCCNNTTAAAATTGTTATGCCAAATGATATGTCTATTGAAAGAAAATCNTTATTAAGAATGTATGGTGCAGAANTNATTGAAGTTGNNGCAGGNGATTTTGANGAGGCAATNCGATTAAANGANGAGTTNGTNGANAAACATGGATATTATCCATTNAATCANTTTACTAGTAAATTAAATATTGANTGTCATTATAAAACAACTTTTAAAGAATTATTAAGTCATTCACTAAAGATAGGTAAATATATTTCAGCTTTTATTGCAGGAACTGGAACNGGTGGAACAATNATGGGAGTACAGAAAGGATTTTCAGAATTTGATAATCGTGTTAAAATGGTTGCTGTTGAACCAGCAGAATCTCCCGTTATGAGTGGTGGAGAAAAAGGTTTACATGGTATTCAGGGTATTGGAGATGGCTCTAAATTTTTAGTTGATTTGGATAAAATTGACGAGATTATAACTATTTCTACAAAAGATGCTGAAACTAGGTCNAAACGGTTAGCTCTAGAGCATGGTNTGCTTGTTGGGATTTCAGCAGGAGCAAATATTTTGGCAGCTGAAAAATGGATTGAAAAAAATAATCCTTCCGGAATTGTATTTACAATATTGTGTGATAGAGGTGAAAGATACTGTAGTATTTTAGACTCTTAAATATGGATATCCAAACAAGGATTAATCAATTAAAGAATGATATTAATAACCATAATATTAATTATTATGTTTATGACAACCCTACAATTTCAGATTATGAATACGATCTCCTATTACGAGAATTAGAAACATTAGAACAAAAATATCCTAATTTAATTACTGCAGATTCTCCAACCCAGCGTGTAGGTGGTGAACCTCTAAAAGAATTTGGNACAATAACACATAGAAAACCATTATTATCTTTAGCAAATGCAATGAATGTTAAAGAGCTAGAAGAATTCAATGCNAGAATTAAAAAAAATTTAGACTTAACTGANGATGTAGAATATCTCTGTGAACCTAAAATTGATGGATTGGCAGTCGAATTAGTATATGAAAATGGATTGTTTGTATATGGGTCAACTCGTGGAAATGGTGAAGTTGGCGAGAANATTACTAATAATCTAAAGACTATCAAGGCAATCCCTTTACAATTAAATCATAATTNCCCAATGCCNNAATTNCTAGAAGTNCGGGGTGAAGTATTTATTAATCATATTGATTTTGAAAAAATAAATCAAATACAAAGAAAAAATAAAGAAAAANTATTTGCAAATCCTCGCAATTTAGCTGCTGGCAGTTTAAGACAATTGGACTCTAATATTACTGCTAATAGACCTCTGCGCATATTTTGTTATGCACCAGGTGTTNTAGAAGGTGTAAACTTTAAATCTCAAAAAGAATTTTTAGATACATTACCTAAATGGGGCTTGCCAGTTAACCCATTAATAGAATTATGCTCTGGGATTAATGCTATTATTAATTATTATAAAAAAATTGAAAATATTAGAGCAAATCTTAACTATGATATTGATGGANCNGTATTCAANGTAAANTCCTATGAACAGCAGGANATGCTTGGAGTACGGAGCAAATCTCCAAGATGGGCAATTGCNGGAAAATTTAAGGCAGAACAAGCTGAAACTATNATTAATGATATAATTGCTAGTGTTGGACGCACAGGTTCAATCACTCCAGTAGCAATATTGGAACCTGTCAATGTTGGTGGAGTAATGGTTTCTAAAGCAACACTACACAATCAAGATGAGCTTGATAAAAAAGATATTCGTATTGGTGATACCGTAACCATACAAAGAGCTGGAGATGTAATTCCAAAAGTATTAAAAACAATAATAGAAAAACGGCCAAAAAATACAAAAAAATACCTATTACCAAAATATTGTCCAGTCTGTAATGAACCTGCTAAAAAATCTAATTCCGAAGTAGTATTAAGATGTCAAAACTATTATTGTGATGCACAAATTAAAGGTCGAATTAAACATTTTATATCTAAAGAAGGAATTGATGTTGATGGATTTGGAGAAAAATTAGTTGATCAATTAGTAGATAATAATATTTTAAAAAATATTGCTGATATATTTTATTTGAATAAAAAAGATTTAGCAAATCTAGATCGTATGGGTGAAAAGTCTGCAACAAACATTATCAATGCAATTGAAAAATCAAAATTTATTACATTGACACAATTTATTAATGGACTAGGTATTAGGAATATTGGTTCACATGCATCAAAAATTTTAGATAAANCATTTGATAGTAATATTGAAAATCTAATCAATGCAGATTATGAGAGTTTATTATCAATTCATGAAATAGGTGAAATTATGGTGCAGTCAATTTCAGATTATTTTAATAATGAAAAAAATATTATCATTATTAAAAGATGTATAGATGCAGGAGTGAAATTTCAAAAACAGCAAATTATTAAAGAATCAACATTATCTGGTAAAAAATTTGTAGTTACAGGATCTTTAGTGCAATTTAATAGATCAGAAATAAAACAAAAAATTGAATTACATGATGCTCAATTATNAAGTAGTATTAGTAAAAANACTGATTNTTTAATTATTGGTGAAAATCCAGGTAGTAAATTTGAAAAAGCAAAAAAAATGAATATAAAAATAATTAATGAAAAACAGTTTTTAAAAATGTTGGAGAAANCTTAAAATGAATAATCTGAAAAATAAATTACAAGAAAAATACCCTAATGCAACATTTCCTGCTCCCTTGGCGCAAAAATTCAATATCCATTTNCTAGAATTTAAAGAAGGANAAGCCCNAGCAGAGGTAATTGTAGATAGCGAATGGACCAATCCATTTGGCATTGCACATGGAGGTTTCCTNTTTACAATGCTTGATGAAATANTAGGCTCTGCTGCCTGCTCTGTATTAGANAAATCAATATATAAAGATNTTNAATCATTAAGCACAACNAACCATGATATTTTTTTCCATGCTCCAGCCTATCCAAAAGATAAATTAATTATTACAGCATCTGTAGTNTCATGCAGAAAAAATATGATTTTTGTTGAAGGAAATATTAAAAATACAAATCAAACATTAATTGCTGAATCAAAAGGAATCTGGTTTGTTAAAAGATAATGAAATCTATTACTCTAATTAGGCATGCTGAAGCAAGCTACTCTACACAAGTTTTAACCGATTTTGATAGACCTTTAACTATTCAAGGAGTAGATGATGCAAAATTAATGGGCTGCACTTTATCAGATAAAAAAATAAAGATTAATTTAGTTATAAGTAGCTCTGCTAATCGTGCCCTTACCACGGCTCAAATCATATGTGATAAAATAGGATATAAAAATTCAATACAAGAAAAGCAAACAATGTATCATGCTTCTGCAGATGAAATTATAAATTTAATAAGTAATTGTAACAATCAAATAAGTTCAATTGCTTTATTTGGGCATAATCCAACCTTTCATATATTAATTGAAAAATTAACCAATCAGCATTTTGAAAAATTTCCTCCATGTGCAATTGCAAAAGTAAATTTGAATATACATAATTGGAATCAAATAGATTCATATTTATCAGAAACTAATATTAATACTAGTTATTTAGAATATTTTATATATCCGAAAAAGCTTGTATTATGATATTTTTTTATATAACTTTATTCTGTCAACTAAATGGTCGAAATTTAAAAATTATTTAAAAATAAAGACCTTCGTAATGTCTTTTGCAACAATTGCTGTTGTTATTATTTAGGGGGAGGAACTTACCAAGGTTTTTATTTGACACAAGAAGCCTCTTAATCAATAAGAGGCTTCTTACTATATGAAAGATTTTATGAATGATATACCTGAAATAGATGTATTAGCATTAAAGAAAAAAATAGATGCAAACGAAGCTTGTAAAATTATTGATATTAGAGAGCCTGCTGAATTAGCAATATGCAAAATTAATAATACGATTCATATTCCAATGATGGATATTCCAAAACGATTAAATCAATTTAATAAAAATGATGAATTAATTATACAATGTAAATCAGGAGCAAGATCCGCTCGAGTATGTGAATTTTTAATTCATCAAGGGTTCAATAATGTGAAAAATTTAAAGGGTGGAATTCTTGATTGGATTCGTCTTATTGATCCTACCCAACAAACATATTAAATAGATTCATTGGTTAATCTATTATGAATGAAAAAAAGCATTTACTATCATCTAGTTATCAATTTAACCGAGTTCAAAAAATAATTCAGAATCGTACAGTCCTTGCCGCTATGACTAATAAACAAAGTTATGATAATGGCATTATATCACAAGAAGAAATTGATTGGTTAACTGAGCGTGCTAAAGGTGGTTTTGGAATTATTACTACTGCCGCTACAAATGTATCTATAGAATCTAAAGCATGGGAGGGAGAATTTGGAGTCTATGATGATATGCATATACCTAATTTAAAAAAATTAACCAAATCAATTCATCAAACAGAAAGTTTAATATTTGCTCAGTTGTTTCATGGAGGGATAAGATGTCCTCAAACAATAACTGGTATTACTCCTCTCTCTGCAAGTATGTTAGAATGTAAGGAGTCTACAACTGGTTTTTGCAAAGAAGCATCAAATAAAGATATTCATAAAATTATTGATGATTTTACATCGGCTGCGATTCGATGTGTAGATTCAGGTTTTGATGGTATAGAGCTGCATGGTGCACATGGATATTTAATATCACAATTTTTAGGCTCTAAAACAAATTTAAGAACAGATGCTTGGGGTGGAAGTTTACAAAATAGAGCAAAATTATTAATAAAAATCTGTAATAGCATTAAAGCTAAAGTTCCTGAATCATTTATAATTGGTGTACGCATATCTCCAGAAATAGATAGCCTTGGCATTGATTTATATGATACAATAAAATTAGTCGGAATTTTAAATAATATCGGATTAGATTTTATTCATATTTCATGTTGGGATGCCTTTGCTTCTTCTAAACAATATTCTAATGATAATAGAACATTAACACAAATCATTACTGATAGCTATTCTAATCTGCCCACTATTATAAGCACTGGGAATGTATGGTCTAGTCAAGATGCTAACAATGTATTAAATCAAGGTGCAGACTTAGTAGGAGTAGGTAGAGTTGGTATAGCACACCCAAATTGGGGTAAAAATATTGCTGATATTAATTATAATCCAACACCACCTCCATATACTTCAGATTACTTAAAACATGTAAAATTAAGTGATAAATTCATTGATTATATGAGAAACTGGAATGGATTTGTAACAGACAGCAAATAATATTATTTAAGTAATATTCATTAGTTGATCATACTGTATAGACATAGTTGACCAATCATATTTTTGTGTAATCTCATTTAAATTATGGCCTAAATTTTGATTAATCAAGAGTGATTTTAATTTATTATCGTAATCATTAGTATTATGATAAAAATGTAATGCATTTACCCTATCATTAAATAATTCAGGATATGTTAATCGTTTTGGTAGAAGTGGATAGCAATTACAATATACCGCTTCCATTACACTAGCTCCAAAAAATTCTTGATTGATTGTCACTGGTAGAATATCTGCTTTCCATAACCATGATGCATAATCTTCAAATGATTTGCAATAACCCATATGAATGATTTCATCTTTAAAAAAATTGCGTGATTCAGTAAAAATTGGCATTTCAGTATCAAATTCTTGTCCAACAATTACAAGTTTAAATTGAATACCAACCGATTTGATTTTTTGTAATGATTGAAAAAAATCATTAGGATTTTTATCATATTCCCATCGATGATTCCATAATATAATTGGAACTTTATTTGTTGAAGATATTTTATAATCATTAAATTTTTTTAAATCTAATCCTAAATATGATACAATAGATTTTTGTTCAATTTTATCAACATTAGACAATTCATTATGATCAGGAAATTGTTTTAAAAATTTTCTTAAAGCATTAATAAAACTATCTTTATGAAATTCAGAATTAAACAAAATTTTATTACTTCTTAATGCAGTTGTATAATTGATAAATCCATAATGATGATCTCTATTTTTTTCTTTATCTCTATCTTGAGTAGACCAAGGATATGTTAATTGATTCTCATGAAAAAATGATATAATTGGAATATCATCTATATGGGCAAAAGATTCAAAAACAGGAAGGTTTAGCATATCAGTTACTAATAAAATATCAGGCATACCATGATTTTTAATATATTCATTAAACATCTTTGCAAGTGTAATTGCACCACCATGCATTCGCCACTTCCAATAAATACCTTTTAATGAAATGATATGAATATTATGTTGACTACTCTGTTGATAACCTTCAGCCCATGCCTTATGAGACCCAGTATAAAATGGTTCTATTAATACAATATTTAATTTCTTGAACATAATTGTTACTCTAGTATAATATGTACCATAATGACAATATCAAGAATATCTAATAAATTATCTTGATTAAGATCTACAATACACAATTGATTATCTAGAATATCAGTAAATCCCATAATAATATTCACCGTTTGCAATATATCTAGGATATCTAATTCACCATCAGCATTAATATCTCCATCAGCATCTATCCCACAAAATTCATATTCATATGCTCCTATATCAGGGGCAGAACCATAATATGTTTCTATATTAATAAATTCATTATTAAAATTAAAATAATCTACACCAGCATCAATAGCAGGAGAAATAGCTGATAATTGATATGAATTATCAGCAAATAATGGATTTATATTTAAATTTCCTTCTCCTANCAATNCATTTTCAAAGATTGAATAATAAGCATNAATATTCAACTGATCATTATTCGGCATTGGAGCAAATTCATAATCTCCATCATTATTCCAAAAAATTGAATTTAATATATTTAAGTAGGCAGAATTAATGAGACCAGTAGTTAATAAACCTGTATTATCTGCAATAGTAGAATTAATTAAATTCATATTAATATCACCCACTACTAACCCTAAAGGCTCACCCATAGATATTGCAGATCCATAGTCACCAGTATTATTAGATAAAATCACTCTTTCCAAACTAATATTTCCAGATAATGCACCAAGACCTGCACCTATGTTTGCATTATTATTAAAAATAGTTGTATTATACATATTTAATGATAGTGGATTTTCGCCAAATGAAAATCCGCAGAGTATGCCCCCGCCACCATTAAGAGAATATAAATTGGACCCAACAATATTATTAGATATATCAGAATCTATAATGGTTACCTCTCCTCCATTAATTGCTATTCCTCCTCCTCCTAATGCATCACCATCAGGAATATAATTATCAATAATTTGACTAGATTCAATTGTGACAATTGAATTGATTAATCCAAGCCCTGCACCAACATTTTGTGCTGTATTATCAGTAATATTTAAATTTTTGAGATAGGCATTGGAATTAATAATAGAGATTCCCCCGCCTCTTAGTACTTGAGTCACTAAACTATCAAATGCAGCTTCATCAGCCGCTAGGCTAAGAAAATCATCAAATGAGACCCCTGTTCCATAGCCATTTGATATAGTTAGCCCTTCTACTGATGCATTAATACTATTTTCAATCGTTATAGTTGATAAAGAATCATTACCTATAATATGTGGTTGCATATCTAATCCTGATGCAGATCTTAAAATGATTGATTTATCTAAAAAATTTAAATTCTCATAATATAATCCATCACCTACTTCAACTATATCTCCATCGCTAGCATAGAAAATTGCATCTTGAATAAAATTATATTCTGTTGGGACTAAAAATATATTATCTGAATACATGCAACTCCCATCATAAAAAATAGCCGTATTATCATAATTATCTGCATTGCTATCTGTACAACCAGAACATGTCAAATTATCATTTTCTAAATCATTATCACATATTCCACAATCATCAATTGCAGCATTTCCAAAACATTCACCATTGCAATCCATATTGAAGTTGCCTCCAAAACAGACTCCACAATCATCTAAATCTATATTATTACCATCACAAACACCGCAGTCATCACACTCAGCTGTTCCGTCTGATTCACCTAAGCAATCTATATTTGCGGTGTAATTAGTATAAAGCCACTGATTAGGATTATTATGAGTAATAGTAAATGGTTGAAAATCTATTGGAATATCAATGGGAACATAGTTACTATCTAAATAAAATAATTTGTAAATATCCGTTATATTAATTTGAAATTCTGAATTATCTGTTGATACAAATCCTATCTTTTCAATATTATTAACATCAAAATTGTTGGGCAGTTCAATACTTGTACGTCTACGTCCTCCATTATAAGGATATTCAAATTGATTAAATTCATGAGTATTAAAATAAATATTACAATCACCAAACAAAGATGCTGCTATAGATAAATTAGTATTGGAGCCTAATAATGCACCCGTATATTCAATATATATATAATTACGGATATCACTTATTTCCACAGTAGCAGGGTCAGATACAGCTTCATATCTATTTTCATTAATGAGTTCTTCTCCCATAATACGATAAGTCCATGGCCATATATCCATCACCCATTCACCCTCATTAGTATTCCAATAAGGCATAAGTTTAAATTTATAATTTGATATACCAGAATCAGAAAAATTACAATTGAGAGTTGCATTTTTTAATATAGGATGTTGATCTATTTTTTGACCCGAAAATGCAGTCGTTGTATGACTTGGACCCTGAAACAGTTCAGATATAATTTCTCCTTGATTATCTATAGTCACTTCATACATCCATTCAATATCAGTAGTGCGACCATAACTTAACATTAAATCTGCCAATCCGATTCCTACCCTGCTATCTTCATTTGAAAAAATAATAGAGTATGTGATCTTTTTGCCACCAGGTAATTGATTTATTTCATAAAATAATGCTAATGGAATATCAGTATGTGTGCTTTCATTCCATGATAATAAATCTCTACCATAAAGTATTGGCGAGTACAAGAACACATCGCGATCAACACTTTCAAATATACTATCATCAATATCATGAATTGCAATATCTTCAATATGAATTAAGTTTGCACCAATGCTAGATTTATCATAATCAAATTTGAATTCAATCATATTTAATCCGGCTTCTAAATGTCCTAAATGGACATAATAAGAATGAGGTATATTACCTGCATATAATACAATATCTTGATTATAATTTTCCCAATCACCATTAATACCAACGACTAATGTTGCAGACTCAGAATTTGATATTGACCAATTGGTGTTTGCTGTCGCTCTTACAGTCAGTATAAATTCACTCGTATTACTAACCTGATAAATAAATGGTTCTGAAATTTCATCTGGACTTAAGTCAGTTGGGAATTGGGCGAGTGCTACTTGTAATAGCAGTAACAATATGATTGCATGAAATACTTTAATTATAAAACACCTTCTTTTAATGATAAATAGAGTTTAGCCATGGCTAATAAAGAAAATGGAATGGTAATGATTAAACCAATTCCAAAGCATAATAAGCCTAAGAAATTAATTCCTAATATTAGTATTGCAAATTGTAGCAGTATGTCTATGTGATTATCAGTT
>NZVQ01000017.1 GCA_002701525.1 Fidelibacterota bacterium
AGGATTCATAATAATTTAGAGAGTAATCGGATTAAATTCTTAAATAGAATTTTCACAGAACAAGAAATTGAATATTGCAATTCTAAATTAAATCCTGCAATTCATTTTGCAGGCAGGTTTGCAGGTAAAGAAGCTGTAAAAAAAGCATTGTTGTCATCAGGTTTGATATCTAATGTTTCTATGAAAGAAATTGAAATTCTTCCTGACAAAAACATTCCAAAAGTTATAATGCCAAACCTGCCATACTCTATTAAGATATCAATATCTCATACAGATCATGTCGCAATATCTACAGCGATTATAATTGATAAGAGTGAAAATGTCTAGTATGAAAATAAAAATTATTTTTATTATCTATTATCTGCTGATTCTTTTTTTAAGTATAAATAATTTCAATATAGATCAGCTGAAAAAGCTTTACATTTTTTTTGATGACAAGGATAAGTTTATGCATTTTTCTCAATATTTTCTCCTTGTAATATTGGGCCTTTTTAGTTTTAAAGTCACCATAAACGGTAAGAATTTTGTGCTTATTTTAATTTTTATAATGACATCGTCGGGTTTGTCTGAATTTGCTCAAATATATTTATCAGCGAGAGATGCTAGTTATATTGATTGGTTTTATGATATTGGAGGTGGAATTTCTGGATTTATTGTATTTTCCGGAATAAATAAGCTATGTTACAAAAAATAATCATAAAAAACTTAGCAATTATCAATAATGCTGAAATTGTTTTTTCAGATTCTTTGAATATTATAACTGGAGAAACAGGGTCTGGCAAATCTCTCATTGTAAATGCTATCGATTTGCTCTTGGGTGCTAAGTTTAGCAAAGAAAATTTTAGAGATGAAAATGAAATTGAATTAATTGGATATTTTGCTTTTAATAATGAAAAAATAGAAATAAAACGAATATTTAATTGTTCTGGAAATCATAAAACATTTATCAATAATAAGCAGTCAACAAATTATGAATTAAAAAATATAACAAAAAATTATATTGATATGCATAGTCAATATAATCAGCATTCAATTTTTGATAAATCAATCCATATTGATTACTTAGATACATTTGGTAACTATTCTGAATTGCTTGATAAATTGAGTCAAGCTTTTATTGATTATGAAGCTAATAGAAAAGAGCTGTTAGAGTTAAAAAGACAAAAGGATGATATCGCAAGCAAGAGAGAACTGTATGATTATCAATTATCTGAATTGAACGATATTGACCTATATGAAGGCATAGATTATGATATATCTAGAGACTATGACAAGATGTCAAATATTGAAAATATTAAAAAAACAATAAAAGATGTCGTTGACATATTAGACGGTGATGAAGGTGGTTTGAAAGGAGATATTACTAAATCAATTAAGTTATTATCTAGACTATCAGACATAGATGGCGAATTTAACAATTTTACTAAAATTTTTGAAAATATTAAAATTGATATTGATGAGCTTAAGTACGATATGAATTTAAAAAAAGATGAATATGTTTTTGATGCTGAGGAATTTAATACTCTATCAGATAAATTAGAGAAGGTCCAGATGATTAAACGTAAATACGGGGGAACAATTCAGTCTGCAATTTCTTATAAGGATAAGATAGAGAAATATTTAGGTAATGTTTTAGATATAGATGCAAAAATAGATAATTTAGATAAGGCTGTTAGAAAAGGTAGAAGAGATTTAAATAGGCTTGCTGAAAAAGTATCAAATAAAAGAATTGCCAATGTACCTATTTTTGAAAAGAATATTAATCAAATACTTAGTCAGCTAAATATGGAGGATGCTGTTTTTGTTATCAATTTAGCCAGGGCAGATAATGTTTCAGAAAAAGGATATGATCATTGTGAGTTCTACATAAGAACTAATAAAGGATCCGAGATTAAACCAATTGTTAAAATAGCTTCAGGTGGAGAAATATCTCGAATAATGTTAGCTATTAAAATTCTAATGCAAAACAAAGTGAGAAAAAATACTCTTATATTTGACGAAATAGACTTAGGTGTTTCAGGCAAAGCTGCTGAGAATTTAGGTGAAAACTTACTTGAGCTAAGCAATAAGACCCAGGTTGTATGCATATCGCATCTGCCACAGGTGGCATCTAAAGGAGATAGTCATCACAAAGTATTTAAAAAAAATAATAATAATTTAACAATTTCTAAAATAGTTAAACTAAATTCTGAATCAAGAATAACTGAAATTGCACAGATGTTAAGCGGTAAAGAAATAACAGACAGCAGTATTAAACAAGCTAAATACTTATTGAAAATATAGCAAATGGATAAATTAGTAATTAATGGAGGGAGTAGATTATTTGGAACCATATCTGTAAGTGGTTCTAAAAATGCCGTACTTCCAATAATGGCCGCTACTTTAATTGAGCCAGGGCTTTATCAGCTTGAAAATGTTCCTGATTTAAAAGATACCAGGACTATGATTAGACTTTTAGAAATGATAGGGGCTAAGGTTGAATTTGCCAATAATAAATTATTAATTGATTCAAGAAAATGCAATAATCCTATAGCACCGTATGATTTGGTGAAAACTATGAGAGCCTCCTTTTATGTTTTAGGTCCTCTTTTAAGCAGGTTTAAAGAGGCAACCGTATCTCTTCCTGGTGGCTGTGCATGGGGCCCTAGGCCTGTAGATTATCATTTAAAAGCCTTAGAAGAGATGGGTGGAAAAGTAAGTTTAGATTATGGAAATATTGTGATAAAGGGTGATTTAAAAGGAAGTAGAATTAAATTTAAGAAGATAAGTGTAGGTGCTACCGGAAATGTAATTATGGCTGCAGTAAAAGCGAAAGGCACTACAGAGATACAGAATGCATCAATGGAGCCTGAAATCGCTAATTTGGTAACATTTCTTAATGATTTAGGTGCTGATATTGTATCTTATCCTGAAAGCAATGTTTATATTATCAATGGAGTCAAAAAGCTTTTGAGTTCTTCTACTTGCAAAATTATACCTGATAGAATAGAGGCGGGAACATATATGATTGCTGTTGCATTTGTTGGAGGAGAGGTGACCGTTAGAAATGTTTGCTTCAATCATTTAAAAGATGTCATTGATAAAATTAGACTTTCTGGAGCAGATGTTAGTATTTTAAAATCAGATAAGGAATCTAATGATTCCTTAATAATAAAGTCATCAGACCAGATTGCCCCAGTAGATATGTCTACATCGGAATATCCTGGATTTCCAACAGATTTACAGGCTCAGTGGATGGCCTTAATGACTCTATGCTCAGGCGATGCTTGTATAGTTGATAATATCTATAAAGATAGGTTCACACATATAGCTGAACTAAAAAGATTTGGTGCCAAGATATCTTTAAACGAGAACAAAGCTTTGGTAACAGGTGTGGATGAGTTGCAACCGGCGCCAGTTATGTCAACCGATATTAGAGCAAGCGCTTCCCTTGTTATAGCTGCATTGAAGGCAAATGGGAAAAGTGAAATATCTAGAATATATCATTTAGATAGAGGTTATGAGAATATTGTTGATAAGTTGAATAGTATAGGAGCAAATATAAAACGTGTTGATGATTAAAATTATTATAAGTGCATTGCTGATTTCAATATCATTATTGCAAGATGTAAATAGAATTGTTCAGCATGCAGCTTATGATTCTAATGTAAATTTAACTATTTCATTTACAGAATATAAAAATTTCAAAAATAAAGTAAGAGGGATCCAATTTGATTTGATATACAATGACAGCCACTTATTGTTCAATGAGTTAACATCTCTAATAGATGGAGCAATATTTGAATATAAATCTATTGCAGAAGGTAAGCTTCGATGTGTGATATTTAATTTAGATGGAAAGAGTTTTAGCAATATAGATTTATCTAAGCTTATCGTAATGTCCTTTGATCAAAAAAATAATTTTTATGGTAATACATATATTCAAATGGATAATATAATTGTTGTTGGAGATTTTGGAGAAGATATATCAAGCAGCTATCAAACTCCTTTTTTTGAGATTGATTTCAGTGAATTGCAACCAAAATCTACATACATTCATAATCTTGAAAAAAGCTCTTTTCAGGATAGTATTTTAGTATCTTTTCAAACCCATGAAGCTTGCAATGTCAATTTAGCTGTTTATGATATTTTTGACTTAAAAAGAAAAACTTTAATAGATCAGTATATGGATATTGGTATATATAATTCATATTTGAATAATTATGATGATTTATTAGAGGAATTTGATTTAGGTCAATTGAAGATCAAATTATTTATAGACTATTCTCCTCATGATTCTATTTATGTTGTTTATGATAAAAATAAAAATTAATTTGTATAAATGTTTATTAAGATAGTTTTTGCTAATAGCGAAAGAATATAATTTAAAATGAGTTTAAATATTGTTGTTATAGGAGCTGGAGAAGTCGGCTTCAATCTTGCCAAATCATTAAGTAAAGAAGATCACGATATTACCGTTATAGATGTATCATCAGACAGATGTGATAGAGTTAAAAATGCGATTGATGCAAAAGTTATTGAAGGAAGCGGCTCTTCTCAAAGAACATTGCAGAAGATAGATATGCAAAATGTTGATTACTTGCTAGCATTAACAAAAATAGATGAAGTTAATTTTGTATCTTCATATCTAGCGCATGCTCTAGGAGCTAAAAAAATTATTTGCAGATTAAGGAATACTGAATATTCACATAAGACTGCTGTAATTACACCTGGGAATTTCAACATAGATCATGTAGTTTTTCCCGAAAAAGCTGCACAAAGAGAAATTGAATCTTTGATACGCCAAACTTCAGCTGTTGAGATAGAAGAGTTTAGAGAAGGAAAAATTACTCTAGTTGGAATTAATTTAGAACAGTCTTCACCTTTAATAGGAAGAACGGTGGAGCAAATTAAAATAGCTAATCCATACATCCCTCACCAATTATGTGTTATCTATAGGCATGATGAAAGTTTTATTCCGCATCAAAATACTATTTATAAAAAGAATGATTTTGTTTATTTTCTAGGCAAATCAGAAGATATTAATAAAATTCAACAAATGTCAGGCAGGCCAGCAATTAAAGTAAATAATGTTATGATACTAGGTGCTGGAAAGGTCGGAAGACTTTTGGCTAAATCTTTACAAACAGACTATAATGTAAGAATTGTGGAAAAAGATAGTGATAAGGCTAAAAAATATAGCGAAAAACTAATTGACACTTTAATGCTTATTGGTGACGGTTTAAATACTGATTTTTTAGAGTCAGAAAACATTGCAGATGTAGATTGTTTTATTGCAGCTACTGAGTCTGAAGAAACAAATATTTTAGCAAGCCTTATTGTTAAACATTATGGCGTAAAACAGGTGATTTTGCATATTAATACAACAAGTTATTTGAAATCTGTTAGACGTATTGGCGTAGACTCGGTGTTGAGCAAAAATATATCAGCTGTGAATGAAGTGATTAAAATAATCAAATCAGACCAGCAATCAATGCCTGTATGGAGGTTTGATGAGATTGATATTGAGTCTATTGAAATTAAAGTGTCTAAAGATTCCAAGTATATTAATAAAAAATATGCTATTTCAGATATTCCTGAAAATATTTCATTGGGAGCAATTATCCGAAATGGCAGTATTTATATCCCCGATCAGCAAATAGAGATCCTTCCTGATGATGAATTGTTGCTTTTCAGCAAAGCTAAAAATATTGAAAAAGCTGAGTCTTTATTTACTTAATGATATATGCTTAATAGACAAGTTTTTAATATTATTGGATTAAGTTGGGTTCTTTTAGGATTTTCAATGATATTGAGCAGTTTTTGGAGTGTGTATTACTCTGAGAATGATTTGCTTCCTTTATTGTATTCTTCTTTTATAACTATTTTTTTTGGAGCATTATTATACTATTTATCCAAAAGCAAAAAAAATAAGGAATTAACAGCTAGAGATGGATTTAGTATAGTCTCAATAGGCTGGATTACCATGGCAGTATTTAGTGCATTGCCTTTATATGTATCAAATTTCTATTTTGATAATTACTCTATTAGCTATTTAGACTGTTACTTTGAATCGATGTCTGGATTGACAACTACAGGAGCATCTATACTAGGTGCCAATACCGCCTATATAGAAGACCTGTCGCACGGCCTATTATTTTGGAGAAGCTTTACTCAATTTATTGGTGGTATAGGGATTGTATTGTTTACAATCGCAATTCTTCCCATATTAGGTATGGGTGGAGTGCAGCTTTTCAGAGCTGAAGTTGCAGGGCCGTCAGTAGATAAATTAACTCCAAGAGTTAAGGAAACGGCTAAGTATTTATGCACAATATATTTTGGGCTCACGGTGATCCAGACAGTAGTATTATATATTCAGGGATTAATGTTTAATATTGAAAAGCTAACTTTATTTAATTCGATATGTCATTCGATGACAACTATTTCAACTGCAGGATTTTCAACATTTAACAATAGTATATTAGGGTTTGAAAGTGATATTGTAAGTTGGACAATTATTGTTTTCATGTTATTAGGTAGTATAAATTTTTCTTTACATTTTTTATATATTTTCAAGAAATCATTTCAATATTTTGATGATTCTGAATTTAAATTTTATTTTTTTGCTATAATATTTATTTCTTTTTTAACATTTATAAATCTTTCAAGTATTCATGGGTATACATTTAAAAATCTAACGGCCTCAGTATTTAATACTGTTACTTTTATGTCAACTACTGGTTATACTTTATATAATTATGAAGCATGGCCACCTTTATCTCAGCTGTTTGTTTTTTTTATGTCTTTCATTGGAGGTATGGCTGGATCAACAACTGGCGGAATAAAATTAATAAGAACTATACTTGTAGTAAAATACATTAAGGCTGAAATAAGTCGAACGATTCACCCTCGAGGTTTATATAATGTTAAGATTGGAAAAAATGTAATTGATGATGATATCATACGAGGAACATTAGGCTTTTATTTATTTTATATTCTAATATTTTTCATATCTGCATTATTAATTTCTGCAGATGGATTAGATATAATATCATCATTGTCAATAGCAGCATCATCTATTGGGAATATTGGGCCAGGTCTAGGTTCTATAGGGCCAAGTGGTGACTGGAGCTTTTTAAGTCCTTTTGCTAAATTACTGACTACATTTTGTATGTTGTTAGGAAGATTAGAAATATTTAGTATAATTGTTATTTTTAGTAAATCTTTTTGGGTCAAATAATGAATGAAATAAAATATAATCACTTAGAATTTTCAACATCAGATAATATATGCATGCTTAAGATCAATAGGCAAGAGTGCTTAAATGCATTATCAAAAGAATTGATTCAAGAATTGATTATTTTTTTTAATTGGGTAATACTTGACGATGAGATTAAAGCTGTTATTTTATTTGGCAGTGGAGATAAAGCCTTTGTTGCAGGTGCAGATATAAAAGAAATGTCTGAATTGGAATATGATTATAAAAAAACCAAGTCTTATTCAAAGTTAGGCCAAGAGTTAACACTGAAAATTGAGGAATTGTCAAAGCCTGTAATTGCAGCTATAAATGGATATGCACTAGGAGGCGGTTGTGAGCTAGCTATGGCTTGTCATATAAGATATGCATCTGAAAATGCTAAATTTGGACAGCCGGAAGTAGGCCTCGGGTTAATAGCTGGATTCGGAGGCACTCAAAGATTGCCTAGATTAGTCGGAAAAGGCTACGCCATGGAATTGCTATTGTCTGGCAAAATGATAACAAGCAAAGAAGCATTACAAATAAAATTAATCAATAAGGTTTTAGATAGCAAGGAAGAACTCCTTTTGGAGTGTAAAAAAATAGCTAAAGAGATAATTAAAAATTCTCCAATAGCTATAAAAAAAACAATAAAGGCAATTAATGATGGAGAATCGAAAGATTTACATGATGCATTGGAAATAGAAGCTGATATTTTTGCAGATACATTGTCAAACTACAATGATTCTAAAGAAGGCCTAACATCATTCCTTAATAAAAAGAAGCCAAACTTTTCAGGTGATTAGTATTATTAATTATGAATATTAAAAATATAAGAAATTTCTGTATCATAGCTCATATAGATCATGGGAAATCAACTTTAGCCGATAGAATATTAGAAAAATGCAATGTTCTTGAGCAAAGAGATATGAAGTCTCAAGTATTAGATGATATGGACATTGAGCGCGAGAGAGGTATTACAATTAAATCTCATCCAGTGAATATGAATTATAAATATGAGGGTGTAGATTATATATTAAATTTAATTGATACCCCTGGTCATGTTGATTTTACCTATGAGGTCTCAAGAAGCATGGCTGCCTGCGAAGGTGCTTTGCTTATAGTAGATGCATCACAAGGAGTAGAAGCACAGACTGTTTCTAATGCATATTTAGCAATAGAATCAGACTTAACAATAATTCCTATAATAAACAAAATAGATTCAGATAATGCTGATATTGAATCTGCATCAAATCAATTAATAGAATTGCTTGGATGCAATGAAGATGAATTGTTGTTTATAAGTGCAAAGAATAATATTGGAATTGAAGATGTTTTAAAAACTATAATCAATGTAGTGCCATACCCTGAATATAAAGATGATCAAAAAGGCACTCGAGCTTTGATTTTTGATTCGATATATGATCAGTATAGAGGAGTGATATTATACATTCGAATGTTTCATGGAACGGTGAAGAAAAATATGAATTTTAAATCATTTACTATGTCCGGCACAAATGAAGTGTTGGAGGCAGGCACTTTAAAGTTAAAGAAACACCCTAAAGATGAATTGAGAATGGGAGATGTGGGTTATATTGTGACAAATATTAAAAATGTTTCAGAAGTGAATGTCGGAGATACAATAACGGTAATTGGTGATGAGGCGAAAGAGCCTTTACCTGGATATAAAGAAATAAAACCAATGGTTTTTTGNGGGATGTATCCAATCAGCTCACAGGATTTTGAAGATTTAAGAGCTAGTTTAGAAAAATTAAAGCTAAACGATGCCTCCTTGACATTTGAACCAAATACTTCAACAGCTCTTGGGTTTGGGTTTAGATGTGGTTTTTTAGGCCCCCTGCATATGGAGATAATCCAAGAGCGTCTTGAAAGGGAGTTCAATATGGAACTGATTTCAACCTCTCCCACAGTAAGCTATGAAGTTCAGTTTAATAATGGAAGTAGTATAGTGGTGAATAATCCTTCGGACCTTCCTATTTCGTCAGAAATAAAAGCAATTATGGAGCCTTATATTAAGGCTGAAATTATTTCTCCCGATGAGTATATAGGCAATATTATGAAAATATGTATGAATAAGAGAGCTAAATATTTATCGACTAACTATATAACTAGCAATAAAGTTCAATTAAATTTTGAAATGCCTTTAAGTGAGGTTATATATGAATTTTTTGAAAGTTTAAAGGCTGCTACTAAAGGCTATGCATCTTTTGACTATGAAGTTTTAGATTTAAGGCCAAGTAAATTGCAGAGGTTGGATATTATGATTTCAGGTGAAATTGTCGATGCCTTAAGCATAATCGTGCATAGGGATAAAGCTTATAAGCATGGATCCAGCTTATGCAGTAAATTAAAAAATGAAATTCACAGACAGCAATTTGATGTTCCAATACAGGCAGCTATAAGCAGTAAGATTATTGCGAGAGAAACAGTTAAGGCATTGAGGAAAAATGTGACAGCGAAATGCTATGGGGGAGATATTAGCAGGAAGAGAAAATTATTGGAAAAACAGAAAGAAGGAAAGAAAAGGATGAAAACTATAGGCAGAATAGAGCTNCCNCAAGAAGCCTTCTTGGCCGTCTTAAAGATAGATGATGAGTAATTATTTTTCATTAAGTAAAAATGATTTTTATAGCATTATTATCATAGCTCCACTATTTGTTCTATATCAGATATTAGGTTTTTTTTATAATTATCATTCTCATTTGATTGTCAAAAATAGTGCAGATGTTTTTATTAAATATTTTTTTCAATATTTAAGTGTAGAATATGCAAGCCTGCTTTACCTTGTATCCTTTATTACAATAATAGTTTTTATTATTTTTAAGAATAAAAAAATATTTGTATCATCTGAAATNAAATTATCTTTTTTATTCGGCATGATTGTTGAAAGTATTTTACATTCACTGTCTTTGCTTATATTTATGAGTTTGATTTATAAATTGCTACCGCTAGGTTTTTTCTTGTTCAATAACAACATCATGGAAGGTATATATCTATCAATTGGAGCAGGAATATGGGAAGAACTGCTATTTAGATATATAATGATATCTTTGTTATTATTCATATTTAATAAAGCAATCTATGATTTCTCTTTAATTTCATACATTCTTATAATAGCTTTTACAAGTGCCCTGTTCTCTTATTATCATTTTATAGGAATGGCTCCCGAGTTAATTGATTTTTCAATTTTCATATATAGATTTGTCGCAGGTATTATTTTATCTGTTATTTTTATTTTTAGAGGATTAGGCATAGCGGTTTATACTCATACTTTTTACGATTTATATCTAGTTGTTTTTGGAGGTTGATTTTTTTTAAATGAATTTAGAATATCCAAATTGTATTATCTGNGGTGGTAATATTTTTTCAGACTATTTAACAGTTGAAGATAACCGAGGTAATATTTTTTCACTAAAACAATGTAAGTGTTCTTTGGTTTTAACCTCTCCTAGACCTTGCAGCTCTGCTATTTCTAAATATTACAGNGATGAATATAAACCTCATTTAAATGCTCATTCAGACAGCTCTTTGTTGATTAGATTTTTTAGAAAAATTTCATATTCGTGGAAGGCAAGGTTAGTTAAAAGGATTGCTAATGAAAATGTTGATATGCTAGATATGGGAGGCGGAGATGGGGCTCTTGCCTTTTATATTAAAAATAAAATTTCCAATGTGCATGTTTATGAAAAGAATATTGATTGTATCCATCATATCAATAGTATAATTATGAAAGAAAGAATAGATAATATGTTTTCAACAGCAGATTATGAATCGTTAAAAGATGACTGTTACAATATAGTCACCCTGTTTCACTCGCTAGAGCATATTCATGATATAGATGGATTGTTTTTAAACATAAATAGAATTACTAAAAAAAATGCCAAGATGATTATTGCAGTGCCAAATATTACCGCTGCAGAAATTGATTTTTTAACTAATAGATGGGCGGCTTGGGATGTCCCTAGGCATTTGTACCATTTCAATTTTAAAACTTTAAGTAAATTATTAGATAAAAATGGTTGGGAGGTCGTTGAATCAAGAAGCATGTTTCAAGATACATTTTTCAATATATATATGAGTTTGAAAGGCAATTATGTTAAAAAAATATTTACATGTTTCTTTTTGCTTGCATATTCTTTGGTAAATCAAATATTATTTTCAAATAAACAATCAAGTAATTTAGTTATATGCCAAAAAAAACAATGAGACCAGTGCTGTTTCTGCTCGTGATTCTTAGCTGCACAGTAAAAGAATCTTCTATAGGTGATATTAATCAGCTGACAATTATATCATCTGCTAAAGATAGGTTAGAGTCTGAGCATATTATTGAGCATTTTTTCAATCAACGCTTTTTCAATACTCCGCAGAAAGAGTATGTTTATTCTTTAAAATGGGCTGATTTAGAAGATATAAATAATGCTAAATTAAACAAAAATTTATTAATTCTGTCACTTACTCATCCTGTAGATAGCACTATCGACATTTTAGTTGAAAAGCTTAAAAATAGTAATAATATTTCAAACAAAATATCAAGTCTAACTGATTTGTTTGCGATAAATCAGAAAACTATCATCTTACAGTCAATGGATACGATTGAATTAGAGTCTCTATTGAGAAGTAACTTTAGATGGATCACATCTGAATTGAATCAGAATATTTATTCAAATTATCATGAATATATTGTCAGCAAAGGTCGCAATGTTGAATTGGAATCGTTTTTAGAGGATGAATTTAAGATTTTAACATTTGTTCAGCAAGATTATAAGCTGATTAAGAATCAAGATAATTTCGCATGGATAGGCAGAGGATATCCATATAGATGGATTATATTTTCCCAATTTAAAAAAAATGAAATCGTTCAACCTGTCAATCTGTATAATTTATTTGATAACGTTTTGAAGGATAATAATATAAATATTCAGCTTTATAATGAGTATAGGAAAAAGACAACCTTGAATTACAACAGTGCAGACTTAGATGTATATAGAGGTGTTTATGATCACGAAGAGAGTCAGACAGGCGGTCCTTTTGCATTATATCTTCTTGATAATATCAATTCTGATGAGGTAATTTTAGTTGCATCAATAATTAATAATCCAGGCAATACAAAGATAACTCACTTNTTGCAAATGGATGCATTGGTTAGAAATATTAAATTTTTAGAGGAGAAAAAATGAATAATAAAATAGCAATTCTTTTAGGTAGCGAAACAGATAGAAAAACTATGGAGTCTGCAAATAAGTATTATGAGTACTTTGGGTTAGATTATGAGATATTTATAATGTCAGCTCATCGAAACCCTAAGGATGTACATCAGTTTGCTTCTTCTGCAAGAGATAATGGTTATGCAATTTTGGTTGGGGCGGCTGGAATGGCAGCACATTTAGCAGGGGCTTTAAAGTCCGCCTCTACACTTCCCGTTATAGGAGTGCCTTTAAAGGGTGGTGTTGAAGGAGGCATGGACTCATTATTGGCAACAGTTCAAATGCCTAAGGGAGTGCCGGTCGCAACTGTCACAATAGGTTCTCATGGAGCAATTAATGCAGCAATANTATGTGCTGAAATACTATCNTTAAATGATAAGGAAATTGAAAGAAAGCTTTCTGATTTTAAAGCATTAGGTGCAAAGCTCTAGTGAGAAAAACAGTTTTGATAACTGGTTGTGCAGGACAGCTTGGTTATAGACTGATTGGTGATTTGTCAAACCATTTTAATGTTGTTGATACATACAGGATCCATAGCGACATTGACAAGAAGCTTGACTTAGAGAGTAAGCAGGATTTTGAGCATATTTTTTCAGTCCATAATCCAGATATAATAATTAATTGCGGAGCATTAACTAATGTTGATTATTGTGAAAAAAATAAAAGTCATTGCCACTCTGTAAATGTTGATGGCTTAAATCGGATATTATCTTTTTCTCATCCAAATGTAAAGATAATACATATATCTACAGATTATGTTTTTGATGGATATAAAGGTGGGTATATAGAAGATGCTCCTACTTATCCATTGAATTATTATGGTAAATGTAAATTGGAATCAGAGAATATGTTGATAGGGTCGAATAGAGAGCATCTTATTTTTAGAGTTAGNATGNTATTTGATAGNCGNGGTGATAATTTTTTCANGTGGGTTNTAAATGAGNTGANAAAGAACAANCAAATAAAAGTCTCAACAGATATTNAAAGCAACCCTACATGGATACNATCTTTTTCTAATGTTATTATGAAATCTATATATTTAGACATTTCGGGTCTTTTTCATTATGGCACAGAAAAATCTTTAAGTCGATTTGAATTTGCGATGCTGATAGCTAAACGGTTTAATTACAATACAAACTTAATAATTCCTGCTGATTCTAGCAATATTGATTTTAAAGCTCAAAGACCAAAAAACACTAGTTTGGTTTCTAGCAAGCTATCAGATTTAATAGGTGTAGATATTGATAATATTGATTATGTTATGAAAGTGTTAAACTAAAATTTATGAATAAAGCTTTAATAGTTATTCCTACATACAATGAGATAAATAATATTTCTGAATTAATAGAGAAAATTATGAGCGTGTCAAATGCTTTAGATATTTTATTTATCGACGACAATTCCCCTGATGGAACAGGCGTGTTTTTAGAACAGATTTCCAATGAGAAAAAAGAAATCAACCTCTTATCAAGGCCAGGGAAAATGGGTTTGGGTACGGCTTATATTGAAGGCTTTAAGTGGGCTATTGAAAATAATTATGACTATGTGCTGCAAATGGATGCGGACATGTCTCATAATCCGTCGGACATTCCTAGGATGCTTGATCTTATCAGCGAAAATGATTTAGTAATAGGCAGCAGGTACCTAGAAGGTTTTAATGTTGTAAATTGGCCCTTGAGGAGGCTATTTCTAAGCTATGGTGCTAATTTGTACACTCGAATATTGACAGGCTTACCAATCAGCGATTCTACAGGGGGCTTTAAATGCTTTAGAATCGATGTGCTGAGGAATATCAATTTAGAGCAGATTGTTTCTGAAGGCTATTCATTTCAAATTGAAATGAACTATCTATCTTGGGTTCGTAATTTTAAAATTAAAGAAATATCAATTGTGTTTACAGATAGAACAGTAGGTCAATCTAAAATGTCTAAAAAAATTATACTTGAAGCAATTTTTATGGTTCCTAAAATCATGTTTCAACGTATATTTTCAATATAAAATGAAATTATCACTGATAATTGTAACATATAATTCTTATAAATATATACAGAAGTGCATTCAATCGATATTAGATTCAATAGAGCCTTTCGATGATTATGAAATAATTATTATAGACAATAATTCTAAGGATAACACTATTGATATTGTTAATAATTTTTCCAATTCAAAAATTAAAATATTACAAAGCAATGATAATATAGGCTATTCTGCAGCGGTCAATAAAGCAATTGAGGGANCTAAATTTGAAAAGATATTAGTTTTAAATCCAGATACTGTTATTCTTGAAAATGGAATTGTTGAATTGTTTGAAAGATCAAATAGGAACGATGTAGGTGTTGTTGGTGCGAAATTGCTAAATTTAGATGGAACACTGCAACTGTCTTCAAGAAGACATTTTCCAACATTAGGGATTCTTTGCTCATATGTCTTAAGATTGAATAAAATATTTAATAAAAGTAGTTTTTTTGGCAAGTATAATTATACATATTTAGATGAAGATTTAGAAACATCAGTAGATTCAGTAAGCGGTGCATGCATGATGTTTTCAAAGAAACTGTTTAACTCTGTTGATGGGTTTGATGAAGTTTTTTTTATTTATTTTGAAGATACTGATTTTTGCTTAAAAGTGAAAGATGTAGGATTAAAGGTTCTTTATTGTCCCAGTGCCCAAATTGTCCATTGCAATGATTATTTAGATAATGGCCCTGCTAAGACTTTCTATTTCTACAGGTCATTTGAGAAATTTATATATAAATATAAGCACAAGATTTGTTTAGGTGTATTAGTTTATTATTTTGCTAAATTAATTAATAATATTTTTCAGTTAAAAAGGCGGTTGTTACCTGTAAGATGAATAAGTATATATTGGAATTTGAAAAGCCATTAAAAAATATTGAAGATAAAATTGAGTCGCTACGCAAAACGGCTATAAATACAGGAGTCGATGTTAGCGATGGAATTTTAAATCTTCAAGAAGATTTGCGAGAGCAGAAAAAAAATATTTATGGAAATCTATCTAGGTGGCAACGAGTGCAGCTGGCTAGGCACCCTAACAGGCCGCATGCAGTTGATTTTATTAATGGTATATCTGATTTCTTTTTTGAAATACATGGTGATCGAAAATATTCGGATGATAAATCTGTAATATGTGGGATAGGTCGCATGAATGATTTGAATGTAGTTTTTATCGGTCAGGAAAAAGGTCGAGGAACCAAAGATAAGGTTTTTAGAAATTTTGGAATGATGCGCCCCGAAGGGTATAGAAAGGCCTTGCGAGTAATGAGGTTGGCTGAAAAATTTTCCATGCCTATAATATCATTTATAGACACTCCAGGCGCATATCCTGGTATAGGTGCGGAGGAGAGAGGACAAGCTCAAGCAATAGCTGAAAATTTATTATGTATGTCCAATCTGAAGGTTCCTACTTTATCTATAGTGATTGGCGAAGGAGCTTCTGGTGGAGCATTGGGTATAGGTTTGACTGATAAAATTATTTGTTTTGAAAATACTTGGTATTCAGTGATATCCCCGGAAGGATGTGCCTCTATACTATTTAGAGACACTGGGCTTTCTGAAAAAGCAGCAGATGCAATGAAAGTTACGGCTGGAGATCTTAAATCATTTGATATTGCGGACCATGTTATATCGGAACCTTTAGGAGGTATACATTTAGACTATGCTTATGCATTCAAAGAAGTAAAAGATGTGATACATGATTTCATTGAAGTNTTGCAATCTCAAACAATAGAGGAATTGATAGNAAATAGACATCAGAAATATCAAAATATTGGAGTTTGGAAAAATGAGTGATAAAATTAAATCTTCAATAAATATTGATTCACCTACATTTAAAAATAATTCTGAACAATTTTTGGAATTGATTAACCAATATGAATCAGAGCAGGATGAGATTAAATTAGGTGGAGGACCCGTTAGTATTCAAAAACAGCACGATAAAGGCAGGATGACTGCAAGAGAGAGAATTGAATATCTTATTGATGGCGATTTTTTTGAAATTGGTTTATATGCGGGGTATGAAATGTATCAAGACATTGGAAATATTAATTCTGGAGGTTTAGTAGCAGGAGTAGGCAGGGTTGATGGTAGAGATTGTATGATCATTGCAAACGATGCTACAGTAAAAGCAGGTGCTTATTTTGAAATAACACTAAAAAAGACTTTAAGAGCTCAGAGAATAGCATTGGAGAACAATTTGCCAACTATATATTTGGTTGACTCAGCAGGAGTATTTTTACCACTGCAAGACAAAGTCTTTCCAGATGAAGATCATTTTGGTCGAATTTTTTATAACAATGCAAGGATGTCAGCTATGGGACTGACTCAGATTGCATGTGTTATGGGTCCCTGTGTTGCTGGCGGTGCCTATCTACCTGTAATGTGCGATAAATATATTATTGTTGAGGGTGCTAGTATGTTTTTGGCAGGACCAGCATTGGTAAAAGCTGCGATAGGTCAAGAAATAGATCAAGATACTTTAGGAGGAGCAAGTACTCATACTGCTATTAGTGGTACTGCTGATTACTATGCGAAAGATGATTTAGACGGNTTAAATAGGATTAAAAACATTTTAAAACATATTAATTTTGAAAATAAAAAAGCATTTAATAAATCACATGCAAAAAAACCTAAATATGCAATTGGAGAGCTTTTAGGAATTTTCAANCCTTTAAATCCTGGGCAATACGATATGCATGAAATAATGTGTAGGATATTTGATGAAGACTCTTTTGATGAATATAAGCAGAACTACGGCAAGACATTGATTTGCGGAACGGCTACTTTAGGAGGGTACAATATAGGTGTTGTTGCAAATCAAAAAACAGTTCAGAAGTCAACCGAAGGCGAAATGCAAATGGGCGGAGTGATTTATTCAGACTCTGCTGATAAAGCTGCAAGATTTGTAATGAATTGCAATCAAGACAAAATACCTATTTTGTTTATACATGATGTGAATGGTTTTATGGTTGGAAAAGATGCTGAATGGGGAGGAATCGCTAAAGATGGAGCGAAGTTAGTTAATGCAGTTTCAAATAGCATTGTACCTAAAATCACTCTTGTTATAGGGGGGAGTTATGGCGCTGGTAATTATGCTATGAGTGGAAGAGCCTATCAGCCACGATTTATGTTCTCTTGGGCATCGTCAAAGTTGGCTGTGATGGGTGGAGCACAGGCTGCAAAAACTATGACTGATATTAAAATATCAAAAATGGGTAAATTAGAGCAAGAGCAAATAGATAAGATTTTTAATGATTTAAAANATANNTATGANAANCAATCTGATCCAAGGTATGCAGCTGCAAGATTATGGACNGATATGATTATCAATCCAATTGAAACGAGGGACAAGTTGATTTATGCATTAGATATAATTAATAATCAAGATAAGATGCCTGCACCTAGATTTGGAGTGCTCCAGGTATGATAAGGATTGCAAACGGACAAGGTTTTTGGGGNGACTCTATCGATGCCCCTTTAAATTTGATTGAGTATGGACAGGTAGACTATTTAACATTAGACTATTTAGCGGAAGTGACTCTTTCTATAATGCAGAGGCAAAAGTTGAAAAATCCTAATTTTGGATATGCTTCTGATTTTGTCCACTTAGTAGAAAGGTGCTCTAGTCAATTAATTAAAAATAATATTAAAATAATTACAAATGCAGGAGGAGCTAACCCTGATTCATGTAGAGATAAATTATTAGATATAGTGAATGGAAATATTAAAATTGGAGTTATCAAAGGTGATGATATTGTTGATAAAGTTCATAGCATAAATGCCAATGGTGTGTCATTTGAGAATTTAGATACAGGCGAACCTTTCGAATCTATTAAAGACAAAATATGCTCAGCAAATGTTTATATAGACAGCTTTTCAATAGCAAGAGCTTTAAGGAAGGAGGCTCAAATAGTGCTTGCAGGAAGAGTTTCTGATCCAGGTCTTGCTTTGGGGCCTATGATACATGAGTTCAATTGGAATAGTGACAATTTTAATAAGTTAGCGGCAGGTACATTGGCAGGACATATTACAGAATGCGGAGCTCAGTGTACAGGTGGAAATTATACAGATTGGTCAAATGTCCCAAATATGGGCAATATAGGATATCCTATTATCGATATTGATGAAAGTGGAAAGTTTTGCATAGTTAAACCAGAAGGTACTGGTGGATTGATTAATAAATATACTATATCTGAACAGATTTTATATGAAATGGGAAATCCTAAGAAGTATATTTCCCCAGATGTTTGTGTTGACTTTACATCTTTCAAATTAAACGATTTAGGNGGTGATTGTGTACAGGTTGATGGAGTAAGAGGTTTTGAGGCTACGGATACATATAAAGTTTCAGTTAGCTACTTTGATGGATATAAAGCATCAGGACAATTGACTATAAGCGGACCTAATGCAAAACCTAAAGCAAAATTGGCTGCAGATGTTATTTGGGATAGATTGAAGTTGGCGGGTTGCACATACGATGACACACTTACTGAATATTTAGGATTATCATCTTGCCATGGATCAATTAATGATGAGCCAGAAAATATGAATGAGATTGTTTTAAGATTGAGTGTGAAAGACAGCAATAAAGAAAAAGTGAATCGATTTGGCAAAGAAATAGCACCATTAATAACGAGCGGTCCTCCTGGAGTGACAGGGTTTGCAGGAGGAAGACCTAAGGCTCAAGAGATCATCAGCTATTGGCCAACATTGATACCTAAAGAACTCGTTAAAACTGAGGTAGATGTTAAATGATTGTAACTTTAGATAAAATAGCATTTACAAGATCTGGTGACAAGGGAGCTCATTCTAATGTAGGTGTAATATTTAAAAATGTAGAGATTTATGAATGGGCAAAGTCAAATATTACTTCAGAGACAGTTAAAAAGCATTTTAAAGAAATAGTGAAAGGTGATGTGATTCGCTATGAGCTTCCTAACTTAAATGCATTTAATTTCATTCTACATGATAGCTTAGGCGGNGGAGGAAGTGGGTCTCTGCTTAATGATGCTCAAGGTAAAACACATGGGCAAGCAATGTTGTTAATGAAATTAGATATCCCTGATCATATACTGGATCAAATAAATGAATGAAAAATATTTAAAAGACGGTGCTATTAAATTATGGGATGCTGGTGAAGATATTATTTATATTGGCTTAAACAATCCTCCTGTCAATGCACTTTCAAATCAAGTTGTAGATGAATTGCAGGATGCACTGTCCTATATTGAGAAGAATAAAAAATATAAAGCTTTAGATATTAGTGGGGTAGGAGGTGTTTTTTCGGCAGGTGCAGATCTTAAAGAGAGGGCTACAATGTCTGATTCAGAGACTATCCTGTTCATAGATAAATTAAATGATTGTTTTGATATAATTGAAAACTTGGAAATCCCAACAATTGCTAATATTTCAGGGGTAGCCCTGGGTGGCGGTGCAGAGCTAGCTCTATGTTGCGATTTTATTGCAGTATATCATGATATTAAATATAAAAAAGAACCTAAAATTGGTTTTCCAGAAACTACGATAGGAATAATTCCAGGAGCTGGAGGCACATATAGAATATTTAAAAAAATGAATAGTAGCNTTGCTAAGCGTTGGGTTTTATCTGGAAAGGCTTTTTCATTCCAAGAGGCTATAGAAGATGGCTTTGTAGACTTTGATTCTAGTCAATTATCAGAATTTTACGATTATTTAAGAGCAAATTCGAGAACATCATTAGTCGCAGCTAAAGCTTCTATGAATAGATGCTATTTGGAGACAGATAGAAAAAAACAAAGATTGATTGAACTGGAAGAGTATAAGAAGACATTGGACTCCCCCGATAGAAAAGAAGCTCTAAAAAAGTATAAGAAAAAGTAGTTGTACCGAGGGTGGGACTTGAACCCACACGTCCGCGAGGACACTGGATTTTGAATCCAGCGTGTCTACCAATTTCACCACCTCNGCAATTATTTAAATTTAATTATAAGTAAGTGTTAAAATAAAAAATAAAAAATGTTAAATTTGATATATTTCATTTTATTTAGTTAAGGATTCTTATGGAAAGCAAAACAATATCTCAAATGTTTTATAATACAGTCAGTAAGNATGCTGACAAAGATTTGTACTATCATAAAGTAGATGGTGATTGGGTTGGAATTAAAGGCTCAGAAATCAAAGATACCGTTGAGAAGATTATTAAAGCCTTGCGGTTTTCAGAAAACCTCTCATCTGATAATGTAGGTATCATATCTACAAACTCTCCTTATTGGGCGATGTGTGATTATGGTGTGATTTGTTCTGGTTGTACGACGGTAACTATTTATCCTACTTTGATAGCTCCTCAAATAGAATATATATTGAAAGACTCGAATACTAAAGTTCTTTTTGCTGAAGACTTAGANCAGTTAGATAAAATCTTAAGCATATGGGATAATTGCCCTGAACTAAATAAGGTTGTTGTTCTAGATAACTCTTATAGTGGAGAGGATGATAAAATTGTTAATTTAGACAGCTTCTTATCGGTAGGAGAAAAATCAGAAGGAGATGGTTCAAGCTTAATGGCGGATTCTAATCCGGATGACTTGCTTACATTGATTTATACATCTGGAACAACAGGTAATCCTAAAGGGGTTATGCTGACTCATGATAATTTGATTTCAAATATTAAAGGCATTTATCATGAATTGAAATTTGATGACAATGATCGTTTTTTATCATTTTTACCATTAAGCCATGTCTTTGAAAGGATGGGTGGTCATTTTACCACTTTTAGCATGGGCTGCTCTGTCTATTATGCGGAGAGTATTGATACAGTTGCCGATAACCTAGGAGAAGTCTCTCCAACAGTAGTTCTTAGTGTCCCAAGGTTGTATGAAAAAATGTATTCTAGAATTGTAGAAGGTTTGAAAACGGCTCCATCAATAAGAAGAAAATTATTTTATTGGGCTATAGGTGTTGGAAAAGATGTGTTATTATATAATTCAAAAAATAAATCTATTCCGACAGGCTTAAAAATCAAGCATAGCATTGCTAATAAATTGGTCTATTCAAAAGTCCAAGCAAGAGTAGGGGGTGCTTTAAGATTTTTTATTTCAGGAGGTGCTCCTTTGTCTCAAGAGATTGCTGAGTTTTTTGCTTCAGTTAACATAACCATTTTAGAAGGTTATGGTTTAACTGAAACCAGTCCAGTTTTGACATCTAATACTCCAGAATTTTTAAAATATGGTACAGTTGGAAAAACATTGTTTAATGTAGAGGTTAAGATTGCAGAAGATGGTGAAATACTCGCTAAAGGNCCAAATGTAATGAAAGGCTATTACAATAAAGAGCAGGCCACAAATGAAGCTATTGATTCAGAGGGCTGGTTTCACACAGGCGATATTGGAAAATTTGATGATGAAGGCTATTTGAAAATTACCGATAGGAAGAAAAGTATTCTTGTTACTTCTGCGGGAAAGAATGTTGCACCTGCACCATTAGAGAATGCTTTGGCAACATCTGTCTATATTGAACAGGTTATGGTTGTTGGCGATAAGCGTAATTTCATATCGGCAGTGATAGTTCCATCTATAGATTCTATTTCGGCATATTTAGAGTCTAAAGGCAAGTCAGTATCTAGCCCGCAGGCAATGATAGATCATACTTTAGTTGTTGAATTGATAGATGATGAAGTCGCTCGATTGATGGAAAATTTTTCTAACTATGAAAGGGTTAAAAAAGTTGCACTGCTAGCAGAGCCATTGTCTATTGAAAAAGGAGAGTTGACACCTAAATTATCAATAGTACGAAAAGTAGTACTTGAAAACTATAATGAAGAAATTGACAACCTATACAAAGAAAGTTAATAGATGACTACATATAAAGAGGCTGGGGTTGATATAGAGGCTGGCGATCAGGCTGTTAAAAAAATATCTAAACTGGTTAAAAATACATTTAATAAAAACACATTGATTGATATAGGAGGTTTTGGAGGATGCTATTTGTTTCCTAAGAACGACTATGATAATCCAGTGCTTGTATCTAGCGCCGATGGTGTTGGTACAAAGTTAAATCTAGCATTTATGCAAAATAAGCATGATACTGTAGGTCAATGTCTAGTGAATCATTGCACTAATGATATATTGGCGATTGGAGCAAAGCCATTATTCTTTTTAGACTATTTTGCGGCAGGGAGATTAGACCAGGATGTTTTAAGCTCTGTTGTAGAAGGCTTAACTAAAGCTTGTATTGAAAATTCCTGTGTTCTTATTGGTGGAGAGACTGCAGAGATGCCGGGTTTTTATAAGGAAAATGAGTATGATATAAGTGGAACGATTATAGGTGTCGTAGAAAAAGATCATATGATGCCTGCTAAAAAAGTAAATTCGGGTGATATTTTATACGCTCTACCATCTACAGGATTGCATACAAATGGATATTCGCTTGCTAGAAATGTTTTGCTAAAAGAGTTTAAAGTAGATGATTATGTTGATACTCTCGGGAAGACTGTGGGAGAAGAATTGTTATCGGTTCATAAATCATATCTTAATGTAACAAAAGGTATACTTGAAGAAAATTGGCTTGTGGGCATTTCTCATATTACAGGAGGAGGGATAGTTAGTAATACTAATCGAGTTCTTGATAGCGGTCAGGAGACTGATATTAATTGGGGGGCTTGGGATATTCCTGCTATTTTTAATCTTATTCAAGATGTCGGCAATGTTTCTGATGAGGAAATGAGAAAATCGATGAATTTAGGCTTGGGCATTATTTATGTTGTTAAGCCTGAAGGAGCAGACAGCTTTGAAGCGCATATGAATCTATTGAATCAAAAATTTTACAATGTTGGAGTTGTAAGATAATTTAATACTTTATGGAAATTACTATATTAGGTGCCGGGACCTGGGGGGTCGCTTTGGGTCAAGTTTTAATTAATAACAATATCGATGTGTCGATATGGCACTATAAAAAAAACTATATTGACGAGCTAAGAAAAAAACAGTTTCATTCTAAATTAAATACAAAAATATCCGACAAGATAAATTTGATATCAGATCCTAATCACATATCAAGTTCATCGTTGATATTAATATGTTTGCCATCGCAAGTCATAAGACAAACTCTATCTTTGTTGAATTTGAAAAATCAATATTATATAAATGCATCAAAAGGAGTTGAGTTAGAATCGGGAAAGTTGATTTCTCAAATAATAAAAGAGACGACTCCAGCCTCTAATGATACTGTAGCATGTATTTCAGGGCCATCCCATGCAGAAGAATTGGTTAATAAAATACCTACGGTAATAGCTGTCGCATCTAGCAATGATGCCTTTTCAAAATCTATTCAAAAATCTTTTTCGAACAATTATTTAAGATTGTATCGGTCAGATTCAATCGAGGCAATGCAAGTTGGAGGTGCTGTTAAAAATATTATTTCAATTGCTTCAGGGATTTGTGAGGGTTTAGGCTACGGAGACAACACGGTAGCTGCACTTATAACTAGAGGAGTTCAAGAAATTATTAGATTTTGCAGTTTGTATACAGACGAATCAGATTCATTGCTAGGGATAAGTGGAATAGGTGATTTAATTGTAACATCGACTAGCAAGCATAGTCGAAATAAAAAATTGGGACTATTGATTGGTAGAGGGGGAACTCTCGCAGAATCTCTTGCCAATATGAATATGATTGTAGAGGGTGTGGAGACTGCAAAATCAGTATATATGACGGCTAAAAAACATGATATATCGATGCCGATTTGCGATGAAGTGTATAGCATTTTATTTAAAAATAAAAAACCAAGAGAAGCAATTAATGATTTGATGTTGAGAGAACTGACTCAAGAATGAGTTTAATTTATGTTCTTGTATGCAATAATGTATTACTATTAATTTTAACCTGATTTAATTTTATTAATTGCCCTTGTAGTTCAATCGGATAGAACAGTCGCCTCCTAAGCGATAGATCCCCGTTCGATTCGGGGCGAGGGTACTTTAAGAATGGTTTAAAGGAGAATGATGGATAAAAAGGAATTAAAGCAAGATTTAATTAGAGATAGAATAATTGATTCGATTCAATATATATCAGATCAATGGCAATATGCTGTTGCTCTGCTGCTATTTGCTGCAGCAGGAATATCTGCATTTAGCTTTCTGTCTAATAAAGAATCTGATAGGTTTAATATTGCATCTGAGATGTCAGGTGTAGCTCAAAATGAGTATAATCAAGGTGATATAGAATTTGCAATTGAAGATTTAGAAGTTGTTCTTGGTGATTATGAAGATACTCATGGAGGCGCTCAGGCATATATTTATTTAATTTACGATGCATATATCAACAGTGACGACTCTAAGCTAGAATCTTTATTGGAAGACTATTCAATTTACTCTAGCGACCCTCTTTTGGAGTCATCTGTTTTAGAAACTAAAGCATATCTCTCTCTTAATAGTGGTGATTATTCTAATGCTATTGATTTATTGAACAAATCCCTAAAAATTAACAATATGGATGTATTGAAAGTCAGGTTTGAAATTGCAAAGGCTCGAGTTTATATTGATAGTAAGGAATATGGTAAAGCAGAGAGTATACTATCTAGTTTAAAAGATGAAGGACTGTCCAATGCCGCTCAACGGAATACTGTAGATGAATTGTCTTCATATTTATCGCATATTAACAAATAATATTAATATATTGTAAAAAATAAGGTTGATATATTAGATTATCGTATAGAAAGTGGGTGGTTTTTACCCACTTTCTTTTTTTTAAAATAACAAAATAGAGGTCTAAGTTGATTAATAAAAATATTATTGATGCCTTTTCTGAGGTTGCAAAGCAAAAAAATATAGATAGGACAAATTTGAATACAATTATGGAAGATTTGTTTATGTCTATGATATTAAAAAAATATGGTGAAGATTGTGATAATTTTAGTGTCATTGTTAATATGGACAAAGGAGAGATAGAGATATATCAAGAAAAAACAATTGTTAAAGAAGTGGTAGACCCTGTTAGAGAGATAAGTTCTGTGGATGCTTTGCAGGTTGAGCCTGATCTGGAAATAGGAGATCCTTTTGTAGAGGTTATAGACCCCTCAACTTTCGGAAGAAGAATTATCAATACTGCGAAACAGTATTTGTCTCATAAGATAAGAGATGTGGAAAGTAAATCTGTTTATGAAAATTTTAGTAAAAGAATTGGAGAAATAGTAACTGGAAGCATTCATCAAATACAGAGAGATAGAATATTTATAAATTGTGAAAATACAGAGTTGATATTGCCTAAAAATGAGCAGTTGCCTGTAGACAGGTATAAAAGAGGCGAATCTGTAAGAGGTGTAATTAAAGAGGTTGATTATTCTTCTAGAGGCGCTGAAATAATTCTATCTAGATCAGATAATAGATTTTTGGAGCAATTATTTGAAATGGAGATACCTGAAATAGAGGACGGTATAATTGAGATTAAAAATGTTTCTAGAGTGGCAGGGGATAGAAGTAAAATTGTTGTTTATTCAAGCGATAGAAGAATAGATGCTGTTGGAGCATGTGTTGGCATGAGAGGTAGTAGAATTCAATCGATAGTTCGTGAGCTTAATGGAGAAAAAATTGATATAATTAATTGGAGTGAGTTGCCCGAAGTTCTTATTTCAAGGTCTCTATCTCCAGCTAAGCCTATTAATCTATATATTGAAGAAGATAGACCTTATGCTGTGGCGGTATTTGAAGATGAAGAGTTGGCCGTGGCAATTGGGAAAGGCGGTCAAAATATAACTTTGGCATCCGCAGTCTCAGGCTATACTATAGATGCGGTAAAGAAGTCTGATTATGAAACTAAAGAGTCTATTTACTTGGATGAAGTAAAAGGTATTACAAAAAGTCAATTAGATATATTGAGCAGAAATAATATAGATACAGCTGAAGACTTTCTTGATGCAGATGAAGACTTTTTGTTATCATTAAAAGGTTTCGGTGCTAAAACTATTGAAAAAATAAAAGGAAATATAGATAACTAATTATGTCTAGCGATAAAAAACAAAAACGAATTTTTCATATAGCAAAAGAACTTAATATTTCTCATTTGGAAATAATGAAATTTCTAAAATCCAAAGATATTGAAGCAAAGACTCATATGGCTCCAGTTTCAGGTGAAACATATGAATTGATTTTGAATGAATTTTCAAATGAAAAAAGATCTATTGATAGACTTAGAAAAGAAAAGGCCCGTCAAGAAGCGGTTGTGTCGAATATTGCTAAAAAAGATATTTCTTTAAAGAAAGCTCCTGAAGTCGAANATAAGAAAATATTAAAAAGTAATAATGAGGTTAAATTAACAATAACAAAAAAAGCAGATCCTAGCGAAAAAGCGAGCCTTAAAGTTACTAAAGAGCCTAAAGTTCAAAGTAANAAAGTTGTTAAAGAAGACATTGACATTAAGAAGGTATTAGATGACAAAGCACCCTTNTCTGATAGTCAGAGTGTTGAGACTGTTCCCAAAAAGCCTAGAAAATTTAAAAAGATTGATTTATCTACAATTGCTGATAAAATATCAGAAGGAAAGTCTAAAGGTAAGGCAAAGGACAAGATATCTATAACCCAATCTGTAAATAAATTTTCTAAAAAAACAAATAAAAAGAAATCGAAAAAGAAAGAGTCTGTAGAACAGTTAGAGCAGTTAGAGTCTTCAGATTCTAAAATTATTAAATTACCTGAGTTTACAATGGTTGATGAATTAGCTCGTTCGATGGATGTTGCAGTCCAGGATGTTATTAAGGTTTGTATGGACTTAGGGTTAATGGTGACAATTAATCAACGTTTGGATTTTGATACGATGTTAATGGTTGCAGATGAGTTTGATTATACAATTGAAAGCATTGAAGATAAAGAAGTGGAAGTTGCAGGCGATTTATTGGAAGAGGAGGATTCAGGNTCTTTATGTCCTAGNCCTCCAGTTGTAACAGTTATGGGCCATGTTGATCATGGAAAAACATCATTATTAGACTATGTTAGAAAAGAAAATGTTGTAGCAGGAGAGTCTGGTGGAATTACTCAGCATATTGGGGCATATGAAGTGCTTTTAGATAATGATAAGAAGATAACCTTCTTAGATACACCTGGACATGCTGCATTTACGGCGATGAGAGCACGAGGAGCTCAGGTTACTGATATTGCGATTATCATAATAGCAGCTGACGATGATGTTAAACCTCAAACAATAGAGGCTATAGACCATGCCAAAGCCGCATCTGTTCCAATGATTTTTGCTATAAATAAATCAGATTTACCCGCTGCAGATATTGATAGAGTAAAGAAGAGTCTATCAGAAATAAATATTTTGGTTGAAGATTGGGGCGGNAAATATCAATGTCAAGCTATTTCTGCTAAGTCTGGAGATGGTATTGATGATTTATTAGAGAAGGTGCTGTTAGAGGCAGANCTATTAGATTTAAAAGCTAGCAAAGATACTTTGGCGAAAGGTGTTATTGTTGAGTCTAAGCTAGATAAGGGCTTAGGTCCTATAGCTACGATACTTGTAAACAAGGGTACTTTGAAAAAAGGAGATATGTTTATATGTGGAACTCAATATAACAAAGTTAGAGGTCTATTGAATGAGCGAAATAAGCCTGTTGAAAAAGCTTATCCTTCTGACCCTGTTCAGGTGTTAGGCTTTACTGAAGTACCAAATGCAGGAGAAAGTTTCATTATTATGGATAATGAAAAAGAGGCTAAAAGGATTGCAGGAGAAAGGTCTAGGCTTAAAAGAGAGGCTGAGCAGAGGCGATATAGAAAAGTCACTCTAGACCAAATAGGTCAGCAGATTTCTCAGGGTCAAATTCAAGAGTTGAATATAATTATAAAAGGTGATGTAGATGGTTCGATAGAGGCTGTCAGTGATGCTCTAATGTCTCTTTCAAACAAGGAGGTTTCAGTTAAAATTATACATAGATCAGTTGGAATGATTACTGAAAATGATATTGTTTTAGCTAATACCTCAGGTGCTATAATAATAGCTTTTAATGTTGCAGCNTCTAATGANGCNAAGATGTTGTCAAATGANCATAAAGTTGAAATTAGGAATTATTCTATCATATATGAAGCNGTGAACGATATCAAGCTAGCATTAGAAGGGNTGTTGCAACCTGATACTGTAGANTCNGCCCTTGGTGTTGCAGAGGTTAGAGATACTTTTAAAGTACCTAAGCTGGGGGTTATTGCAGGTTGTATGATTAAAGAAGGAAAAGTAATGAGGAATTCATTGTTGCGACTTGTCAGAGATGGGGAAGTTGTTCATGAAGGAAAGATTACATCTTTAAAGCGATTCAAGGATGATGTGAATGAGGTTTTAGAAGGTTTTGAATGTGGTATAGGTATAGAGGGAGTAAAAGAGTATCAGAATGAAGACTTGATTAAGGTTTATGAATTAAAAGAAGAAAAAAGAAAATTAGAGTATTAATTGTTTGATCAGCAACGTCCATTCAATAGAACTGATAGAGTTTCAGATAAGGTGAGGCATTCCATATCAGAAGTTATACTGAAAAATCCCATTTTAAGCAAAGGGTTAATTACTATTACTAAAGTTACAATGTCTAAAGATTTAAGATATGCTAAAGTGTTTTTTAGCCATATCGATACGGGGTTNGAGAACTCTGAGCTAGAGAAAAAACTTAATCAAAACAAATCAAAGATAAAATATCTAATGGGCTTAAACTTAGGAGCTCAATATGTTCCTCAGATTAATTTTTATTTTGATGAGAAATATGCTAAATCTGCACGAATAGAAAATTTATTAAATAAGGTAAAAAATAATAAATGAATGCAACTTATCCTGTTTGGAAGCCNGTCGATGTAGTTTCAAATGATATAGTAAAAATTGCTAAAAAAAATATCTGTACCAACGGCAAGGTTGGGCATGCAGGTACATTGGATCCTTTTGCAGAGGGAATATTGGTATTGTGTTTTGGAGATGAGACTAAAAAAGTTCCTGATATAATGGCGATGAAGAAAGAGTATCTTGGCAAGATAAAATTGGGAATTGAAACAGACACNNTGGATAAAACAGGAGAAGTTTACAAAACNTCTGCNGTGCCTTCTAATATAAAAGACGANGACATAGTCAATGTTTTTAATGGATTCAAGGGGNAATTAAAACAAATTCCTCCTGCTTACTCTGCTTTAAAATTGAATGGTAAGCGATTATATGAATATGCACGCTCTGGAATTAGAATTATAAAAAAATCTAGAGAGGTTTTTATTTACTCATTGGATTTGGTTGACTANAACGGTTTTGATTCTATTATATTTAAAACAACCTGTAGNTCAGGTACTTATATTAGAAGNCTAGCTGCAGATTTAGCAAAAGCATTAGGGACTCATGGTTATCTTGAAGAACTTCAAAGATTAAGGGTTGGAAAGTATACTAAAGAGAATTGTTTAAGCATGGAAGATTTGATTAATGGAAATATTAGATAATAATACAGACCTATCGGATATTCAAAATTGTGTTATGACTATAGGTAATTTTGATGGAATACATATAGGACACTCGAAAATAATTGATTTAGCTAATGAATTGGCAGCTAGTCAAGGATCTAAATCTCTATTAGTAACCTTTAATCCACATCCTGTAGAAGTGCTTAATAGTAAATGTGACAATTATATTATTACAGATTTTGAAAAAAAGATGAGCCTGCTAGCAGAAGCGGGACTGGATTTTGCTTATGTAGTCAATTTTGATGATAATTTTGCTAACATAGAAGCTNATAATTTTGTTAAAGAGTTCATATATAGAAAATTTAACCCATCAGATATCATTGTTGGCTATGATCATTTTTTTGGCAAAGATAGAAAAGGTTCATTNGATCTTTTAGAAAAATATAAAGAAACATTTTCTTATGAGCTACATAGAGTTGCCAAGATAAGATTGAATAATATTGATGTCAAGAGCAGTATGATAAGAAACTTGATAAAAGAAGGAAAGGTTAAGGNTGCTAGTGAACTATTAGGTAGACCTTTTTCTATTAATGGCAGAGTTGTAAAAGGTAAAGGTCGAGGGGCCAAGCTCTTAGCTCCAACAGCCAATGTTCAAATTGAAAATTTAGCCCAGTTGCTTCCAAAGAACGGAGTTTATCATGCAGATTTATTTATAAAAAAAGATAACACGACATATGATAGTGTGTGTAATATTGGTATCAGGCCAACATTTAATGATGGTAATAACGATATATCTATAGAGGCTCATATATTATCTGAAAGAGAATTNGATATATATGGCTATGATGTTGAGTTGATTTTTAAAAATTATATTAGAGCAGAAATTAAATTTAATGATGAAAAAGAATTGATTAATCAAATAAATTTAGATAAAGAATATTGTATTAATAATTAAAAAAGGAAAGTAGAATGACTTTAAGTGGTGATGATAAAAAAGAAATAATAAAAAATATGTCAGGAGACGAAATGCAATCAGGCAAGCCTGAGTCTCAGATTGGAATATTTACAAAGAGAATTGAATATATGACAGAGCATTTAAAATTGAATAGAAAAGATCATAGTGCAAGAAGAGGCTTGATTCAATTAGTATCTAAAAGGAAAAGGTTATTAACATATCTAAAGAAAAATAATTTAGATGCATATAAAAATATTATGAAAGAATTAAAGATAAGAGAGAGTAAAGGTTAAAATGATAAGTAAAAAGAAAATAATTGGTGGAAGAGAATTGAAAATTGAAACAGGAACTTTGGCACGACAGGCTAGCGGTTCTATTGTTATAACATATGGTGAAACAGTCGCATTAGTAACAGCGACAGCTAATAAGGAAGATGGTGAAGATAGAGGCTTTTTCCCTCTTCAAGTTGAGTATAGAGAAAAATATTATGCTTCAGGGAGAATTCCTGGTGGCTTTTTTAAAAGAGAGGCGAGGCCGAGCGAAAAAGAGATTATAGCTTCGAGATTAACAGATAGACCTTTGAGACCGCTGTTTCCAGATGGTTTCCATGCTGAAACACAGGTTTTAATTAATCTATTATCCTATGATGGGGAAAATCATGGTGATATATTAGGAACGATTGGTGGATCTGCAGCATTGTTAATTTCTGATATTCCTTGGAATGGCCCTGTGGCTTCTGTGAGAGTTGGAAGAATAGATGGAAACTTTATAATAAATCCAACTATACCGCAGTTAGAAGAAAGCGATATGGAAGTTATTGTATCAGGTACAGATGACTCAATTGTAATGGTCGAAGGCGAATCTGATTTTATTTCTGAAGAAGATTTCTTGTCTGCTATCCAATATGCTCATGAGGTGATTAAAGATATTATAGACTTGCAGCAAGAGCTTGCAAAAGAATGTGGTAAACAGAAAAGATTAGTTGCAGAAAAGACTGTAAATGAAGAGCTTAATGCTGATATAGATAGTTTGATAGATGGAAAGATATCAGACTTCAACAAACCAAAGGATAAGCATTCTAGGTATGAAGATATACGTTTATTTAGAAATGATATTGTTGAGCAATTATCAGAAAGATATCCTGATGATGGCGGTAAAATTAAATCTTATATAGATGAAAAAATTAGCGATGACTTAAGGTCTAAGACTCTAGAAGGAGTGAGAGCTGATGGTAGAAAACTAGATGAAGTTAGGTCAATAGATATTATGACATCTGTTTTGCCTCGTGCACATGGTTCTGCAGTTTTCACAAGAGGTGAGACTCAAGCCTTAGCTACCCTAACTTTGGGAAATAAAAAAGATGAGCAGATGATAGATAATATTGAAGGTTTATCGTATAAAAGACATATGTTGCATTATAATTTTCCTCCATTCAGTGTAGGAGAAGCCAGGATGAGATTTAGCTTGTCTCGAAGAGAAGTTGGGCATGGCAATCTAGCTGAAAGATCAGTTAGTAAAATTCTTCCTGATTTTGAAGATTTTCCATATACTATTAGATTAGTATCTGAAGTGTTAGAATCCAATGGCTCTTCTTCGATGGCCACTGTTTGTTCGTCAGTTTTAGCTATGATGGATGGAGGGGTTCCTATTAAAGAGCCTGTTGCAGGAGTTGCAATGGGACTTATAATGGAAAGTAAAGATAAATATGCAATTCTGACAGATATATTAGGCACGGAAGATCATTTAGGAGACATGGACTTTAAAGTTGCAGGTACAAAAGACGGAATAACAGCAATACAGATGGATTTGAAAATTGATGGGCTGCCAATGGATATAATGACTAAAGCCTTGAATCAAGCAAAAGATGCTAGGTTGCATATATTATCTAAGATGGAAGAAGCTCTTCCAAAAACAAGAAGTTCTCTATCTGAGCATGCACCAAAAGTTTGTCAGTCATCAATCCCTGTTGATCGTATAGGTGAATTTATAGGCCCTGGTGGAAAGAATATAAAAGCTTTGTGTGAAGAATACGAATGCGAAATTAACATAGAAGAATCAGGGCAATGTGTAATTATGGGTACAGATGGAGATAAAATGGATGCTGTGCAAAAGGTTGTTGAATCATATAGTCTAGTTCCTGAAGTTGGAGATGTATATGATGCTGAAGTAGTTAAAATGTTAGACTTTGGTGCATTTGTAAGAATAGCTCCAGGAAAAGAAGGGTTGGTTCATATATCAGAAATCGCATTAGAGCGAGTAAATAAAGTAGAAGATCATCTTAAAATGGGTCAAAAGGTAAAAGTTAAGTTAATCAAAATAGACGATCAAGGAAGGGTTAATTTTAGTATAAAAACACTTCTTAAAAAAGAACAGAAGGCATGATTGTCGGAATTCCTAAAGAGATAAAAAAAAATGAAAATAGAATATCTCTTACTCCTTTTGGAGCTGAGGAGCTGATTAAGAGTGGGAATTCTGTTTTAATTGAAAAGTCAGCAGGTAATGCGAGCGGTTTTAGCGATCAAGACTATATTGATTCAGGAGCTAGCATCGTATCGAGCCCAAAGGAAATCTATTCTAACTCAGATATGATAGTAAAGGTTAAGGAACCTATAGGTGAAGAACTTAACCTTATAAAAGAAGATCAAATAGTCTTTACTTTTTTTCATTTTGCTGCAAGCGAGACCTTAACTAAAGGTATGATTGATAATGGTTCTATATCTATAGCTTACGAAACTGTTCAAAAAAAGAATGGAGAATTGCCACTTCTAGTTCCTATGAGTGAAGTTGCAGGTAGGATGGCAGTTCAAAATGGAGCCAAGTGCCTTGAAGCTAATATGGGTGGAAAGGGCAAACTTTTAAGTGGTGTTCCGGGCGTAGAGCCTGCAACTGTAACTATTTTAGGAGGAGGGGTTGTTGGTGCAAATGCAGCCAAATTAGCAGCAGGATTAGGTGCTAAGGTTAATATCTTAGATATAAACCCTGAAAGACTAAGGTATTTAAATGATATTATGCCTTCAAATGTATTTACACTATATTCAAATAGCCATAATATATCAGAACTGTTACCTAAAACAGATTTGTTGATAGGTGCTGTGCTTATAGTTGGAGCTAAAGCTCCTAACTTAGTAACAAAAGATATGCTGAAATACATGGGCGAAAAGTCTGTTATAGTCGATGTTGCAGTAGATCAGGGAGGCTGTGTTGAGACATGCAAGCCAACCACCCATGAAAAACCTACATATGAAATAGAAGGCATAACACATTATTGTGTTGCAAATATGCCAGGAGCCGTTCCTTATACATCAACATTGGCACTGTCAAATTCAACTTTCAAATATATTTATAAGCTTGCTAATAATGACTTGAAGGAAAATTTGTCTAGCTTAGATGAGCTTAGAAGTGGTGTTAATATATACAAAGGACATGTAACCCATAAAGCGGTAGCAGAGTCTTTTAATCTTAAATATTCATCTTTAACTTCTGTTTTATAAAAACTTTCCTTTTTTTATATATCTGTATTTAATAATTTAAAGTATAACTTTAACTAAACAATTTTAAGATTTTGTTAATATGGAATTAAGAAAAATAAAAAAATTATATTATTCAATTGGTCAAGTAAGCGAGCTTACAGGTCTAAAACAATATGTTCTACGATATTGGGAAACAGAATTTCAACATCTAAAGCCAAATAAAAATAGTGCAGGGAATAGGGTTTATACTCCTGAAGATGTAGAAAATATAAAAGAAGTAAAAAGACTCCTTCATGAAGAGAAGTTTACCATTAAAGGGGCCCGGCAACATTTAAAAGATATGAAATCTAAAAAGAAGGTAATTAATATAGATAACATGTCTAATGTAGATGTGTCTCTTTTAAAGAAAATTCAAAGTGATGTAGAAGACTTGTTAGTTTCAATAAGAGAATTAAAAAAAGAATTATAATAAGATTTTCGGGACGTGGCGCAGTCCGGTAGCGCACTTGACTGGGGGTCAAGGGGTCGGAGGTTCAAATCCTCTCGTTCCGACACTCTCTGTAGATTTAAAACCCTTCTATTATTAGAGGGGTTTTTTATTTCTAGTTCAATTATTCATAAATACTCAAATATAGCCTTAAATGGGCGGTGGAATACCCCAAATGGAATACCCCATTGTAGTTCTTATTGCAAAGTAGAGAGACACGATAGCCAATAAACCTTTATTCATTTAATTTGCTCAAACCCCCTATTATTATTTATACTATATCATTCGTATTTATTTATATTCAATAGATTAACTACAAAGGGTAACTATGAAAAAGATATTAATACTATGTTTATTTACATTTATGCTAGCTCAGCACCATGCACTTGAATTTGATGGCTTGGATGATTATGTGACAATTGAAGATAATTTTGAAACTCTTCCAAATGTTGAAGCCACATATGAAACATGGTTTGCGACATATGATGTTAATAAATTTCAAATACTATTATTTATGAATGGGAGCTATAATGCATGGCTATCTATAAACGATGGTCTATTAAGTTTTCATCAAGATGATTGGCATGTAGAAGGTGCAAATGATATCTCTGTATCTATTGATAACAATACTCTTTATCATGTTGCAGTAACAATAGAGAGCCATGAAAATGGAAAGATGGTTAAGCTTTGGTTAAACGGTTCATTGATTGGATATCAATCTCATGATTATAATACTAATTGGTATGGTAATTTTAACATAGGGGATAATTCTAATGGATCTTTGCAATTGATTGTAGAAGACCCTCGTTTTTTTGGATTAATACAATCTGTAAGAGTTTCTAATGAAGTTATTTATAACGATGAATTTATTCCAGATTTAGATTTTACAGCTCTGAGTTC
>NZVQ01000018.1 GCA_002701525.1 Fidelibacterota bacterium
AAACATTAACCTTTGGAGTCGCAACAATCTATAAGGGAATAAAAGATTAATAAGGTTACATTAGCTAAGCTTGGTTTAATATTTACTACTTTAGCATGGGGTGCAACATTTGTTATAACAGATAAAGCCCTTAATGATGCTCCCCCCTTTACATTTAATGCATATCGCTTTTTAATTGCATTTCTATCGACTTCTATATTAGTTAGAAATAAAATTCTTAGAGTTACGAATATAGAATTTAAAGGAGCTCTGATATGCGGAGTATTCTTATTTCTAGGTTATAACTTCCAAAACTTTGGTTTATGGCTAGACTCAACTCCTACAACATCTGCTTTTATTACGAGTATTAGTGTAGTATTTGTCCCCTTATTTTTATTTATGAGCAGAAAACAAAAAGTATCGCATAATATATGGTATTCAGTTTTTTTAGCACTATTAGGTTTATTTATGCTGTTAGACCCTATTAATGCAGGAATTAAAATAGGTGATATAATAACCTTTGGTTGTGCAATTTGTTTTGCTGGTCATATTATTGCTCAAGATGAAGCTGTGAAAAAAGAAATTAATATTTTTAGATTCTTTCTTATTCAAATTGGTATAGTATGTGTACTATCATTTTTATGTAGTATAATATTTGAACCAACTGATTTATTAAATTCAATGCAGGTAGAATTTTGGTCATCAACATTAGTGAATGCTTTACTTATTAATGGTATTTTGGCTACTACAGTAGCAATAATGATTATGGTATGGGCACAGAAAATAGTTACTGCAAGTCAAACAGCAATATTTTTCAGTTTAGAACCTCTCTTTGCTGCATTGTTTTCGTGGTATCTAATTGGAGAAAAAATTGGATTATATGGAATGATTGGAGGCACAATCATTGTTGTAGCAATAATAATCAGTGAGAATTAAAAATTCGTTTCTCCAAAGGGTACTGGTATGACACCCATAAGCCCAAAATTATGTTGTCCAGATGGAGAATTAATAAAATCATAAGATAATAAACCAATTGCTCCTGCCCACATTTTGTATCTTGTATATTTTTCTTTTATTATTTCCTGTTGTAAAACTCCACTATCATCATAATATGTTCTAGATGCAGTTCTATTCATCGATCCAATTCCAAATCCTAATAAACCTACTAAACAGACTTGTCCATCCAAATATCCGTAACTATCAAATTTCCCACCATTATAATAATATCTTCTTCCAAATGTAGTACCTAATATAATTCCGGTTCTTTCAAATGGTATTGCACCTATTGTAATTTGTGATGAAAAAAAGAAATTCCCAGTACTATTAACCCCTATTTGTATTCCAGGACTAAAATAAAATACAGGATCTGCATATATAAAAGTTAAGACACTAGCAATTAATACATATTTTTTCATAGCAATTGGTACTTTCGATTTTTTTTAATAAAATATTGATAGACAATAGATTTATTAAATATAATATCATTTATTAGTTCTTGATCAGTTTTTTTACGTATTTTTTTTATTATTTTTCGTCTTCTTATAATTATATGAGGATGCACAATAATCCATAATAATGAATTTATTTGTGCAAATGCATGCTTAAATCTCAATGATGCTAAATCTTTCATACATGATATACACTCCATCATAATTCGTATAATTGAAAATTTTATTGTATTGATAAAATTATAGTTAGATAATAATAATAATAAGCTATTTCGATGATTAAGATATGTTTTATAAGCAGATTGATAGGATAATGTTCCTCCTCCTAAATGATAGATGACAGACTTAGGGTTGGCATATACTTCATATCCATTTAACTGACATTTCCAATGGTAGTCAATCTCTTCCATATGGGCAAATAAATTCTCATCAAATCCCCCTAGTTCATTAAATATAGATTTGCGTGTAATGAATCCAGTACCACTTGCCCAAAATATTCTTTTCATATCATCATATTGGCCATCATCATTTTCAATTGTATTAAAAATTCTTCCCCTAGCAAATGGATAACAATACTTATCAATAAATCCTCCACTAGCACCCGCATAATCAAATGTTTTTTGATTATTTTTATTTAGTATTTTTGGTTGAACTGAAGCAATACGAGTTTGATTTTCCATTGTTTTAATAAGTTGAGTTAACCATTCTTTCTCAACTTCTGTATCATTATTTAAAAAAACTAATAACTCTCCTTTTGCATGTTTAGCACCATAGTTACACCCCCCAGCATATCCTAGGTTTGTTGGTGTGGATATAATTATAGGATTAGAAAATTTTGTTATAATTTTTTTTATACTATCATCTGTACTATTATTGTTTACTATAATAATTTCAGCACCATGCAATTCAGATTCATATAAAGATTCTAAACAATCATTTAATATCTGATAATTATTGTAATGGGGGATAATAATAGATATACTTGCCATATTAGACTAGAGGCGTTCTTTTAGATATTCTTTCATTTGCAATGCTCTATTATCATTTGGATTAACTAATAGCCATTCATCTACTTCATTTATCGCTAATTGTATTTTATTTAACTGAGCATATGCCTCAATTAGAGCATATCGAACATCAGGGATACTAGGGTATAGCTTTTTCATATCATTATAAATTATGATACCAGTCTCAAAATCATTTAAATCATTTACATAAATCTGAGCAATATAAAAGTTTGTTTGTAAATCTAGATCTTTTTTATTTTTAATATTTTCTAGTCTTCGCTTAAGACTTTCTTGATCTCCTGCTGCCGAGTAAATCCTCCCAATCTGTATATCTAATTGATAATCACTAATTGGGATTACATTAGGGGGGAAATAAGTATCCATGCTATTTAATAATTCAATTACTTTAGCATTATCTCTATTTGTAGAATATAATTTGTCTAAGCTTAATTGAAGAAAGCCAGAGCGATAATTTTGAACTAATCTTACGATATTGTTATTAAAATAAATATCAGGGTTATTTAAGTTTGTATATCGATATATTCCATTCTGATTATGAGATATATAGTCTTCTGCAGTTTTAATAATATTACTATAATCTTGCGTTTCCTTAACATTAGCTTCCATCGTATTAAAATTAATTCTTGGTGATGGATATTCATTATCCCAACCAAGTGTTTCCTGATTAGTCACTTTATAAACGAGCCCCTCCATTTGCAAGTATTTTTCTAAACCTATACGATTAGAAGGTGCGACTGTTACTGCAAAATAAACAGGTCTATCAGGTTCTAAATCATCTAAGATTTTCATTACCATAATATCTTGAACCTTGAGATAATTACTTATTGTTGCATTAAGAGTAAAGTTTATATTTTGATTATAAAATGTAAGATTAGCATCAATGGGAGCCCATTCAACAGGAATTCCATGTTCAGATACTGAATAGTTTTCCCTTAGTTGTTCTTTAAAATAATTTTTTAGTCGTGTATGTAAATCATCCCATACATCAGTCCATTGCTCTAATGCAAAAGCCGTACCATTAATAGGATCTAATTTTTCTATATACTCATCTTTTAAGTTAATATTAATCTTAGGTTCTTGATTTTTTAATTGGTCTATATACCAAGGTGTATTTAACAAACTTAAATTTACGACTCGAACATCTTTCCTAATATTTTCTACTTCTTGCAAATACCATAACGGGAATGTATCATTATCTCCATTCGTAAATAAAATACCATTAGGTCCACAAGAGTTTAATAGATTATATGCATAATCCCAAGCAACATAATTCCCAGTTCGGTCATGTTCTCTATAATCTTTTACCATCATTGTAAAGGGCATTGATAGGAATAAAACAGACAACACTGAAATATAAATTAGATTATGGTTTTTAATTTGACTTATCTGTGAACTAAGAGATTCTTTTAATCGTTCTAACAATCCACATAATCCAATGCTAATCCATATAGAAAATACAAAAAAACTGCCTACATATGAATAATCTCTTTCTCTAGGCTGAGGATCATATTGATTTAGGTAAACAATTATCATTAACCCAGTAGCTAAAAACAATGATAACAAAGCAAGAGCTCTCTTAGGGTCATTGTAGAAATGATGTCCAAACCCGGCAACTCCAAATAAAAAAGCAAGTGGAAGAAAATATCTAAACCAATCTACACCTTGAAGTTTTTTAATTACTGTTCCATCCAGTTTTTGCAACTCCCAAGTCCTATCTTCAAATTTTTCTTTACCAATGAATTGCCATGCAAAATAACGTAAATACATTTCTTTAATTTGATAATTCCATATAAAATTTAATGTTTCTGATGTTGTTGGGTTAGATTTATCATTAGTATATCTTTGCCAATAACTATTTTCAGCCCTTTTAATTGTAGAAGCCCGATCGAGTATTGACCAATCACCATATTGATCTCGATTCATATATGATAGTGCCTCTTCTAATGTGTTTGGACTATTTTCATTGATTCTAGGCTCTTGAGAAGCACGTATAAAAATGGTTGAATATGTTGAAAATCCAATCAATACTAGCACTATAGATGCTAAAACAGTTGATAATAGATGTTTATTATTATATATTGAAACAATAGTAGCAAAAACAATTAGCAATATCATCATTAAAGGAGTTTGCCAGCCATATGTATTAGCTATACTTGGAATTCCTTTAATAATACCTAGATATATTATAAGAAATGATAGAGCTGTTGCTATGATGGTACCAATTATTCCTTCAATAGATTGTCGATAATTTTTAAAGTAAATAATCAATGCAATAAAAGGCAATGCTAGCAAATTTAGTAAATGTATACCAGTTGCTAAACCAAGCATATAAGCAATCATTAAGATATATCTATAATTTCCTGCTTCATTATGATTTTTACTCCACTTTAGTATTAACCATACGACTATAGTAGTGAATAAAGTTGATATAGAGTATACTTCTGCTTCTACTGCATTAAACCAATGCGAATCAGTTACTGCAAATGTCATTGCACCTACAAATGAGCTGCCATAATTGATTATCTGATCTGTGATTGATTTAGCTTTTCCTCGCCATTCTTCTATAAGCTGAACAGAAATTAAATAAGTAAACATAACTGCTAAAGCACTTACTAATACAGAAATAAAGTTCACTCGAGCACCAATATCATCAAATAATGGAATTTGAGAAAAGAAATTACCTAATAAAAGGTAAAGTGGTGTACCTGGTGGATGAGGAACTCCCATAATTACAGATGTAGCAATAAATTCACCACAATCCCAAAATGATGTTGTAGGGGCCATGGTGAGAAAATAGATAACAAACGAAATTAAAAATGTTAAAATTGCCATTAGTTGATTATTGTTTATTTTTTTTTTCATATTATTAATTTATATTTACAAACTCTAACATAGTTTTATAGTTTTTTAAAAATTGTTTTTTTATGCCTTGATGAATTCTTCTATTTAATCCCGGATCTGATTCAACTATATTAAAAGCACAATCTCTAGCATGCTTAATAATTTTAGAATCCATTGTATAATTTACTAATTTTGATTTTAAGTGACCATGTTGTTTCGTACCAAAAAATTCTCCAGGACCTCTTAATTTTAAATCTTCATCAGAAATTTTAAAACCATCATTTGTAGATTCCATAATATTNAGTCTCAATGAAGCATCTTTTGTNGATTTATGTTTAGCTAGTATACAATANCTTTGTTNATTNCCTCTACCAATACGTCCTCTTAGTTGATGAAGTTGAGTAAGACCAAAACGNTCNGCATTTTCAATTAGCATAATGGTTGCATTAGGNATNTTGACNCCNACTTCAATNACNGTAGTTGATACTAAACATTGTATTTTATTATTAAACATATNTTCCATTTGTTTNTCACGTTCNTCTTTTTTCATTTTTCCATNTATATATCCAATAGAATAATCCTTAAATATAGTATCTTTTAATTTAGCATAACCTGATTCAGCNGCTTGNAAATCNAGNTTTTCAGATTCTTCTATTAAAGGATATACAACAAAACANTGNCTNCCNCTATCCATCTGNTTCTTCATAAANTCNTANACATCATTTANTTTTTCATGTTCAACTACTTTNGTAATAATAGGNAGCCTNTTTTTAGGTANTTCATCAATTATAGATATATCCATATCACCATGAATTGCNAAGGCTAATGTTCGAGGNATAGGAGTTGCAGTCATTGCTAAAACNTCTATATTATAACCTTTATCTATTAGCATTTTTCTATGCTCAACTCCAAATCGATGTTGNTCATCAATAATTATCATCCCTAATCGATTAAACTCAACACTTTCTTGNATNAATGCATGAGTNCCAACAATAATCTGAATTTTTCCAGANTTTAAATCTTTTTTAATATCTGACTTTTNGCNAGGNTTCATAGCACCTATTAGAATTTNACAATTAATATTGATTTGTTCACAATATTCTATAAAACTGATATAATGTTGTTCAGCGAGTATTTCAGTAGGAGCCATAATTGCAACTTGATGTTTATTCCCAACTACAATAGAAGCAGCTAATAATGCGACGATNGTTTTNCCGCTCCCAACATCTCCTTGGATAAGTCGGTTCATAGGTTTTTTACTTTTTAAATCTTGTCTTATTTCGCGNAATACATTGATTTGTGCATTTGTNAGCTGAAAGTCTAAACTNTCATAGATAGCTTTAACATAAGGTCCTCTATCTAAAAATTCATAACCTTCTTTACTTTGAATATATTGTTTTTTAAGTGCCATCAATAATTGNAAAAAAAATAATTCATCAAATTTGAGTCTATATAAACCCATATCTAAATGATGTTGATTTTTAGGATTATGTACAGCTTCAAGAGCATCNTAATGTGAGTATAAACCTTGTGCTTTAATAAATTCAGAATTATGGAATTCTTCAATATTATCATTNAAAGAATTNAAGATATTTATAATAACTCTTCTAATTCCCCTAGAATCTAATCCAACTGATTTCAAATCTTGTGTTGATGGATATAAAGGAATTATTCGNTGGGTATTTATAGGATCNTCTTCATCAATNAAATCAAATTCAGGATGTATAATTTTAAGNCCNTTATAGAATTCAACTTTCCCAAATATTGCGATTGCATCTCCAACTTGGAATTTATCTCCAATCCATGAAACTCCTCTAAACCATACACAATTCAAACTTCCAGTTGCATCAGTTATTGTTAATTGAAAAAAACGTCTTTTTTTAGTTGGTTTTACTCCAAAGGAATCGATTCTGCCTAATATTACTGCTTCATCACCTATACGTAGATTTCGTATGGTTTTGATATTGGTTCTATCAAGATATCTTCTAGGTAAATGATATATTAAATCAGATACTATATTAATACCATGCTTATTTAATATTTTACCACGTGCAGGACCGACACCTTTTATATACATGATGTCAGTTTCTAGGTTTGTACCATAGTATCCATTTGGATTGTCCATAACTATTTAATTAGGATTTTAATGAATTTAAGTTTTCTAATAATTTGTTTAAACTATTTTGATAATCTGACTGTTTCTTTTGCTCATGCTCTACAACATTTTTTGGAGCNCGTTTTACAAAGCTTTCATTATTTAATTTTTTATTTACAGCCCTAAGTCTCCCTTGCATATCATTTACCTGTTTTTCTAAACGTTCAATCTCTTTATTAATATCAATTAATCCTTGAAGAGGAATNAAAAATTCTAAATTTTGAGATACACCTGTTGCAGATTGNGCAGGTTTATCAATATTTTCTCCAGACTCTACTTTTTCAATCTTTACTAATCGTTCTAATAAATTAGTATTTTTTTCTAAAATATCAATTTNAGATTTATTTCCTCTAAGAACAAGTTTGATTGGCTTTGTTGGGGATATTGAAAGAGTAACTTTAATATTCCGTATTTTTTTAATAATATCCCTTATAATATCGANATTTGATTCTATTTCATTATTAATNAACTTATTATTAACAATTGGCCAAGAACTTGTAATAAGATTATTATCATTATCTTTTTTAATATTAGACCAAATTTCTTCTGTTATAAATGGAGTATATGGATGTAATAATTTTAGAATTATTTTTAATACNTGTGTTGCTACTACTAAATTTGTTCTACAGTCATCATTGTCTTTCCCATACAGTCTAGATTTTGAAAATTCTAGATACCAATCACAAAAATCATTATATACAAAATTATATATATCCTTAACCGCATCATTCATTTTGTAGTTATCATAAGCATTATCAACTTTTTGGATTGTTTTATTCAAAGANGATAAAATCCATTTATCAGTTATATCTAATTGATCATCNCTTAGAGACTCTAAATCGTCAATTTGAGTATCATCAATATTTAATAATATAAAGCGTGCTGAATTCCATAATTTATTCATGAAATTACGCCCATGTTCTACTTTATCTTCTGAAAATAAAATATCTAAGCCTTGAGGGGCAATAATTAATAATCCTACTCGTAATGCATCTGCCCCATATTTGTCAATTAATTCTACAGGATCGGGAGAATTACCAAGTGATTTACTCATTTTTCGACCTTGAGAATCACGAATTATTCCATTGAAATACACATTTGAAAAAGGTTTTTCACCAATAAAATAGTATCCAGCCATAATCATTCGTGCAACCCAAAAAAATATAATATCTGGTCCAGTAGCTAAATCTTGTGTTGGATAAAAGTGCTTTAAATCTCTAGTTTTTTCTGGCCATCCCAATGTAGCAAAAGGCCATAGCCATGAGCTGAACCATGTATCTAATACATCCTCATCTTGTTTCCACCCATCTCCATCAGGAGCCTCAAGTCCACAATATATTTCATCATTTTTATACCATACAGGAATACGATGTCCCCACCATAATTGTCTTGAAATACACCAATCTTTTATATTTTCAAGCCAATAATCATATGTTTTTGTCCATCGACTAGGATAAAAATTAATTTCTCCATCTTTTACTGCTTTTAATGCAGGCTTTGCCAAACTTTCCATTTTTAAAAACCATTGTTCAGATATATATGGTTCTATAACAGCATCCGTTCTCTCAGAGTGCCCCACTTGATGTACATAATCTTCAATTTTTTCAAGTAAATTTAATTTTTCTAATTCTTGGATGACGGCTTTTCGTGCTTCATATCTATCTAAATTTTGGTATCCAGCAGGTACATTCTCATTTAAACTTGCATCTTCATTCATGATATTTATGATTTCAAGATTATTTCTTTGTCCCATTTCAAAGTCATTAGGATCATGGGCAGGAGTGACTTTAACACAACCAGTCCCAAATTCCATGTCAACATACTCATCTCCAAAAATAGGAATTTCTTTATTTACAATTGGCAGTATGATATGTTTTCCTATCATTTTTTTATATCGATTATCATTTGGATTCACTGCTACACCCGTATCCCCAAGCATTGTTTCTGGTCGAGTTGTAGCAACGGTTAAATAATCCTGGCTATCTTTTATAGGATATTTAAAATACCAAAGTTTACCATTTGTTTCTTTATAAATCACCTCTTCATCAGATACAGCAGTAAGCCCTGAAGGATCCCAATTTACCATTCGTTTCCCTCTATAGATTAAACCATCATTATATAGTTTAACGAATGCCTCTAATACGGCTTTGCTATAGTTAGGATCCATTGTGAAGGCTGTTTTTGACCAATCACAAGAAGCTCCCATTTTTTTAAGCTGTTTTAATATTGTTCCTCCATATTTTTCTTTCCATTCCATCGAGTGCTTTAAAAATTCATCTCTTCCAATGTCATATTTGTCAATTCCCTTGTTGGACAGCATTTTTGTTACTTTAGACTCAGTCGCAATTGATGCATGGTCTGTACCTGGTAGCCATAGCGTATTTTTACCCATCATACGTGCACGCCTAATTAGAACATCTTGAATAGTATTATTTAGCATATGCCCAATATGTAAAATTCCGGTTACATTGGGAGGAGGAATCATAACTGTAAATGGATTCTCAGAATCTCCAGAAGGTTCGAATGCACTACTTTCTTCCCATTTGGAATACCATTTTTCTTCAACCTCGGTAGGGTTATATATTTTATTTATTTCTTTTGACATGGTTAAAATTTAGTGATTTTAAAATAAAATTCTCAGTAAAAGGATAACTCTACTTTGCTCTTTCTTAATATGTATAAATTAATTAACTTCAAGGCGAATTATGATTAATTTATTATTAATATTATTTTCTTTTATTTTTTCTCAATCTGATAATATTTCAGATGAGTTAATAATGAAGCCATTTATTCCATCGGGGAGTATAGAATCTCTTGTTGACGATCCAAATGGTACTTATCAGCTTATTCAATTAGATTTAAAAACTGATTCATTATATAATATTGTAAATACTATTATTCCTGAAGCTGATTTGTTTAATGGCCCAGCTTCATATCATCGAATAATGACTGCAGAACATCTTTCAATGATTAGTTCTGTAATTTCATCAGAGTATTTTACTGTGTTAAATGATACATATCAATTGCCAAATAATTTATCATCAAGATCTTTTTGGGTTGAGGTACATGAAGGTAATGAAACAGAAGGTACATATACAGAGGATGATGCAATAGAATATACATGTTCATGCTTAGATGGAGCAAGCAACTGTGTTAAATTAGGTTGGGATGATGGTTGGTATAATCCATTTGATTACTATGGTGAGGCATGGTATGCATTTGATCCACCAAACTATCAATCAATAGAAGAAATACGAGTAACTGTAATTGGAGGTCAGTGTGATGCATTGCCTGTATGGTCTGAAAATTATATGGGAATGCGTGATGACTCAGGTAATTGGAGTCAGGATTATGAGCTAAGTATAGATTATACTAGCAATGTATTTGTTGTTTCAGAAATATGGAGTAATGGATTTTTAATGCCTCAAATTGGATCAGAAGATAATTATGTGATTGATAAGGTTAAGGTCGAATTTTTCTATACTTGCGAAGGCCCTCAATATAGTCCATATAATATTTTAGCAGATGATGCATTAAGTTGTTCTGATATTAATATTTCATGGGAATTGTCTCAATCAGATTTTACATCTCAGAATTTGTATAGAGATGGAGAATTAATTTCTTCATTTGATACTTTACAAAATTCTTTTACAGATTATTTTGCGACTCCAGGAATTCAACATACATATTGCATTGAAGCTGTAAATGAGTGTGGAGTTTCTGATCAAAGTTGTAATCCAGGTAGTTTACTATCTATTCCTAGTATAGCACAAAATGTAAATGCTACAGATGGGGATTATAGTAATCAAGTTGTAGTTTCCTGGGATCAAAATGACAATGCCGATTCTTATAAAATATATAGAGATAATACTTGGTTAGGTTTAAATAATTCCAATGATGATACAGAATATATAGATCAAATACCTGAATTAGGCATAGAATATGAATATTGTATTGAATCTATTAATAGCTGTGGGAATTCTGATTTAGCATGTGATATAGGTTTTTCAGATTTTGGACCAGGTGATGTTAATGATGATGGGGCTATAAATGTTTTAGATGTTGTTATGACTGTGAATGTGATTCTATCATTAATTCCAATTACTGATGATATATTATTTAGTACTGATTTAAATTCAGATGGCCAAGTTGATGTGTTAGATGTTGTACTAATGATTAATATTATTCTATACGATGATTTCTAAATTATTATTTTGTATTATTTTCGCAACATCATTATTTGTGAATAGTATTTTTTATAAACCCGATGAAGCAAAAAACTTATTGCTCAAAAATTCTACAGATTTCGATATCCAAAAATTAATTTATGTTAATCATTTTTTATTTTTTTATTCCCTAAATAAAATAAATAAATAATAAAAACAGGTGTGGTTATTCGTAAGAACCATTTAAGTTGAAAAATAAAATCACTCCAATTCCCTGATAGCATTAAATACATAAATAGAATGCTCATAAATAGAAAAACTCCAAAAATCATAATAGGATATTTAACCATATTGTTTATCTGATTCCTTTTTTAGGGTTATGGATATGAATAACTACAATCCAGGCCCACTCTCTTATGAATGGGACTTTAAGAATAAGTTTATCTATAATATATAATATTCTAAATAATGGTTTAAAAATAAATAAATTCCTAAAAGGAACAGTTAATAATGTTAATAGAGAAAAATATTCAAGATTGACATTGTGAAAATAATCTTTTAGGAGCTTCAAATCCCTTTTCATTAATGGATGCTCATCAGGTGTTCTTATATTCGGAGTAAGTTTTCGATATAAGTTAATTATAGGATTGTGCCCTAAGGGCTCCATGAATACTGCATGTCCATTTGTATTTAATATTCTTGCTGTTTCAGAATATATATTTTTAAGATTTAAATGGTGTATGATGCCACGCCCTACAATTAAATCAAATGAGTTATCTTGAAAATCAGTATTTTCCGCATCCATCACAAAAAAATCTGCATCTATTTTTTTAGAATTACTCTTTATATTAGCTCTATTAATACCTTCTTCTGATATGTCAATCCCGGTTACCTGAGCATTCAACTTTTGAAAAATTTCAATATTATCCCCAGTACCACATCCATATTCTAATAGCTTTTTATCTTTACAATTAGCAGATATTATATCATAATATTTTTCTAATGCAATTTTATTAATTACATAATATTTTTTAATATTAGATCTGATATTATCATCATCTGCAAATCTATAATCATGAAATTTTCGTTCGGTTTCTAAACGCTGTTTACTCATGGTTTGCACTTAATATAGATTGTAGTCCATATAGAGTAATAGTTTCATCTAGTACATGTTTAATTTCTAAATGTTCAGAAATCAACACACTGAATCCTCCAGTTAAAACTACTTTAATAGCTGTATTGTCCATTTCATTCATTATGCGATTAATCATCCCATGTACAGAATCAAGTCCACCATACATAATTCCAGATTGTAGATTCGTATTGGTATTTTTCCCTATTACATGTTTAGGAAATTGAAATATGGTCTCATTTAATAATGCNGCTTTTTTAATTAAATAGTTTGCTGAAACATCAATTCCAGGTGCAATAGCTCCCCCAATAAAATCTCCATTTTCATTAATGATATCATAGGTGGTTGCAGAACCAAAATCAATAACAATGCAAGGGGAACCATATTTTTTGTGTGCCCCAAAAGCATTGCAAATTCTATCGGGTCCTACTTCCTTTGGATGGTCAACATCTAGATTGATTTTGCAATTATCATAAGTAACTACAAATGGTTGAAAACCAATTTCATTAAAGTAGTTACTATAATAATTAGTTAGATTGGGTACTACAGAGCTAATTGCAATTGAGTTTAGTAAATTGATATTAGGGAATTCTATTTCATGTTCTCCAGTAGCAATTCTTTGAATACTTGCAAACTGTTTTCCATCCCATATAGAATATGCAATGCTAGTATTACCAATATCAATACATAAATTCATAATATTTCTAATACTCCACTAGATATTATGACTTGCTGTTCTTCTATATTAACAATTGCATTCCCATCATTATTAATATCTATAAATAAACCATTAACAAGTTCATTATTATGATTAAAGCTAACTGGTTTATTAATATGATCACAATATTTTTTCCATTCGGCAATCCAATTTATAGATTCAGAATTATATAAATTTTCAAACTCATTTAATATAAAAGCTAGTAATGGTTCTCGTTGGATTGGATTAGCTTTTTCTATACGAAGTGAGGATGCTATTTTTTCTATTACAACCGGCATTTCTTGTTGATTTACATTTAACCCAACTCCAATTACAAAGAATGGACTATTATGTTTGGTTTCAATGAGGATTCCACCAATCTTTTTTTCATTCAAAATAATATCATTTGGCCATTTCAATGTACAATTAATATTAGTAAATCTTTCAATTCCTTTAACAATTGCAACCCCAATCAAAATAGAAAATAAACTTAAATCAGGATCATCAGTTTTTTTTAAGATGAGTGAGAATGTAAGGTTGTTTCCAGGGCTTGAATGCCATTTATTATTTCTTCTTCCTCGACCATTTGTTTGATTGTCAGTAATGATTAACATACCATCTTCAGCTTCATTATTATTTATAAATTCAAAGGCATCATCATTGGTAGATTCTGTAAAAGAAAAATATTCAATATTTCTACCGACGAAAGAAGTTTGAAGATTGGTTTGAATCAGATTAGTGAAAAGCATTTACTATGAGTGCATTCCAAAGGATTTTCTTAGAATATCAGATATCTCTCCAATTGTAGCAGACGATTTTACAGCTTTTATAATATAAGGCATTAAATTTGTATTTTGTTTTGAAGCCTCATGTAATTTTTGTAACTCTCTATTAACATTTTCAATATTTCTAGTTTTTTTAAATTCTTTTAATCTGTTTATTTGATTAGCCGCAGCTTTTTCAGATAGGTGTAAAATGTGATTATTGTTTTCTTCAATTTGATTTTTAAATTTATTGACTCCTACAATAATATTACTTTGATTGTCAATACCCTTCTGATATTCATAAGCGGATGTTGCAATCTCATTTTGTTGATATTCTTTTTCTATTGCAGATACAGCACCTCCAAGGGTGTTGATATTATCAATGATTTTATTAGCTTCATTTTCTATCTCATTAGTTAATTCCTCAATGTAAAATGAACCTGCCAGAGGGTCAACTACATCTGGAATTCCTGTTTCATAACCAATTATTTGTTGAGTTCTTAAAGCAATTTGAGCAGATTCCTCTGTAGGCAGTGCAAGTGCTTCATCTTTTGCATTTGTATGTAAAGATTGAGTCCCTCCTAATACTGCAGATGTTGCTTGCAAAGTTGTTCGTACAATATTATTATCAATTTGTTGAGCTGTTAGAGTAGAGCCTGCTGTTTGGGTATGGAATCTGCACATTAATGCTTTTTTATTTGTAACATTAAACTTTTCTTTCATGATTGTTGCCCACATTCGTCGAGCAGCTCGAAATTTTGCAATTTCTTCAAAGAAATGATTATGACAATTAAAGAAAAAACTTAGTTGTTGTCCAAAAATATTTGGATCCAGGCCAGCATCGATAGCAGATTCAACATATGCAATTGCATTAGATAATGTAAATGCAACTTCTTGAATCGCATTTGCACCAGCCTCTCTAATATGATAGCCTGATATTGATATTGTATTAAAATTTGGCATTTCCTTACTACAATATTCAAAAATATCAGTAATTAATCTCATACTTGGTTTTGGCGGGAATATATATGTTCCACGAGCAATATATTCCTTTAATATATCATTCTGTATAGTTCCCTTTAATTTAGATTTATCTATTCCATTTTTTTCAGATGAAGCAATTAATAAAGCTAATAAAATACTCGCCGTTGAATTAATGGTCATTGATATTGATACTTTATCAAGAGGGATGTTATTTAATAATATATCCATATCATCTATAGAGCATATTGGGACTCCGACCTTGCCAACTTCACCTAAAGACAAGGAGTGGTCAGAATCATATCCTGTTTGAGTAGGTAAATCAAAAGCCACAGACAGCCCTTTAACACCTTGCTCTAGTAAGTATTGATATCTTTCATTGCTTTCTTTTGCAGATGAAAACCCAGAATATTGTCGCATTGTCCATAAGCGTTGTCTATACATGTCTGGGTAAATTCCACTCGTAAAAGGAAATTCTCCAGCACTATTTTGATTGCCATAAAACTTTTTTAATTTAATATTTGAGTTAGTTTTTTTTGTCATATATGATATATGTGTTAAATTACATTATAATTACTAAAATATTTAATAACTTATTTAAACCAATGTTAAGGATTTTTATGTCAATTAAAAAGTTTCTATTATTCATATTAACAGCCTCATTTTTATTTGCTGCGGAAGCATTTAAGTTAAAAGATGGATCATCAATCTTAGGTGAACGAATTTCTGAAGATGAAAATTCAATAATTGTTAAAACAGCTTATGGTGAAATTGAAATAAATAAAAGTGATTTAATCATTAAAGATTATAAAGTTGAATTAAAAACTGGNGAAAAATTAATTGGTATTAAAATAGAAGAGAACGATCTTTTTATTATGTTAAAAACACAGGCTTTTGGAGAAGTTAAAATTAATAAAGAAGATATTTTATCCATTCAGGAATTAAGCAANANATCACNTTCATCACAGGCTATAAAACCAAATACTGTGGTATCTNGATCATCAGGNATGGGCTTATTAGGTGGAGGAGGAGTGGTTGGNGTNGCNAGTGAACTTATTGGTGGNAATGATAAAGAATTAGATTTTACTGAAGGAGAAGAACAATTAATTGATTTNTTTTTAGATCCATCTGCTCACACATTATCACGAAGCACATTGTATATGAGTGGATTTTCATTTGGTTTTGGACTAACNGATAATATTCAAGTAACAACAAGGTGGAATAGTTTTTTNTGGGGGGATTTGAATCTTAGGATGAAGTATAAAGTATTTTCAAAAGGAAATTGGAAAAAACAATCTACATTAGCATTTGGTGTAGATTATCATCAAAGATGGGCTACTAGTGATAAGTTTAAATGGGTNNATGGAAGTGTTANTGCTNNNGATAATANCACATATTATTATGGTGGNTGGATACCTGTNACTTCAAAATTGGGCGACAGCCNATGNGGCANTGATTGGATATCTGGTAATCCTGATTGTGATAATGATGGNNGNATTGATGTTTCAACTGATTATGATTATATGTTTGAATTTTTTGGTGCATATACNTTTTCAAAAGCAAGAGATAATCTTAAAGGTCAGATTAATCAGACGATTGGTTTAAGAGCTACTGTATCGCGTACGGGAGAAAATGATACTTGGGAATTTTTCCCAAGAGTGTATTATGGAGCAGATTTTGATTTGACTCCTAAATTTAAAGTTCTTGTTTTAGGTATTTATGATGAATATATGCTTGAACCATATCAATTAGAAGATGTTCCTCTGTTTGGTTTTACAGAAGATTTAGAATTAAGTTCTGTTGAGGTAGTTAAAGAGCAAGANGTGTTACCAGTACATTTTGATTTTGGTTTTGTATATGCTTTAAATAAGAATTTTAGATTTGCGATTCATTTTCAAAGGCCATGGGTTGGTTTTTATTGGAAATTTTAGGTTACTCTACCTTAATAACTAGNTNATTTTCNAAGTAAATTCTTTTTAACTTTTCAGGATATTTATATGTCCATAGTTCATACTTACGATTTCCCTNTTCAATAACATCCTTAATATTAGGTAATCCAATAGCATTTTTAACCTCTTCTGCAGACATTCCTATTAGAATTTTTTTATTACTAGAGTTTTTTATTTCTTGTTTCTTTTTTTCTATAATATTTTCAACTTGCTCTTTTATCCTTATGGACTCATCTAGTGATAATCTAGAATATATATCATTAATTAAAGGTTCTAATTCATTTTTTTTATTAGAATCAATTTCTAATGCAAATTCAAATGATTGAATTGCAAGTGAATATTCCTTGTTTTCTAAAGCTATTTCACCTTGCTTAATTAATTTGTCAACTAGGTTTATATATTTATCAATTAATATAACTTGTGCATCTATATAGATTTTGCTAGCTTGATTATAATAAATATATGCTTTTTGAAAATTCCCTTTATTTTCTAATGATTCTCCTTTTTCTATATATAAATTGGACAACATTTCATTTACATAGTAATAGTTTCCAACTAATTCTTTTGCTTTTTTAAGGATGTTTTCAGCAGATTTAAATGTTAAGTTGTTTTTATATATGCTAACACTATCCACTAACATAATTGCTAAATCTTTTTTGTTTGCATCAATTTCAAATATCAAATCACTATTTGCTGTTTTAGCAGCTTCATTAAACCAATATATTGCAGAATCGATATTATTTGAATATTGATTCTGCAAACCATATTCATATTGTTCATAAGGTATTTGTGTGCGTGTAAAGTTTAACATTTTTTGGGCTAATTTCTTTTTTGGCTTTGGTCCATCACTATTTATATAATTTTCAAATCCAGGCTCGGCTGCAATATATTTTCTATTCAACATTTTTAAGAATGCATAGTCTGCAGAAGTTTTATTACCTCCAAATATTGTGCCAAACGATAGTATTAATCCTTTACTATACATATCTAAGCCAGTTATATGTGAAATTTGGCTTGGATCTTTTATTGTATTGATATAGTTACGATGGAATCTGTATTCTAATCCGTATACTAAATTAAAATTATATTTTTCTAATTTGCTTATATATCTCAATCCGAATCCTAGTCCTTCACTAATACCATTTCCCTCTAAGTAATTTCCTGTTCCTGAATATTCATAGAATGTCCCAAATGAGTACCCTAATGAATGGTATATATAGGCTCTAATCTTTTTTAAGATATGATAATCAATTGATGTATTTATGTTAAAATCATGTATTTTAGGTTTAAAAAATAATGTTCCGGGATTTTGATTATCGGGAACCGTATTCTCCCAATAATTTGGGAAATCAGGTTCGCTTATGGAATGTATATATCTATATCCTAAACCAATTTGTATATCTAGAAAATTTTGTGCTTTCCCTATTTTTTTTAATAATAAATTGGGAAGATTAAATTTGACAAAGTCAAATTCGATAAATGTTAATATTCTTGAATCTAAAGAATTTAAATAATCAAAAGAGTTATTGGTAGANTCTAAAATTACAGGAGANATTTCGCCTAAATTTGNAGAAAATAAATCATCCCAATANTCNCTCCCACCATANGTTAAGTATCCAAATCTAGCTTCAAANGGAGTNAANCTAACNGGNTCTATAAANCGTATTTGATTNTTNCTAAGGTGCCAATAGTAGTCAAAAGTTGTNGTNGCCCAGGTTNTCTGTTCTGCTAGTGCAATNGAAAGNATNATAATNAGTATATTNATAAACTTTAAGTTTCTCATANGCTTATTAATCTATACTTTATTCANANTAAAATAAAAGTTTTTCAAATTTNAATATAATTATTAAAGCAATTTTAGTTAAATACAATGTAGGTGTANCTTTATACCTATGAAATTCAAANNAATTTTAATATATNTANNTNTATTNTCATTNTTAATTAGTGATNATATTGGAAAGTTTTCTATTACAAGANTCCANTATGGAGGNGGTGGAGATTGGTATTGCGATCAAAGTTCAATNCCCAATTTATTAACTTTTATAAANAANAATACNAATATACCNATTGACTTAATAGAAAANAAATCTAAAATTGGAGAAGATATATTTATTAAAAGCCAATATTTATATTTAACNGGNCATGGNAATATTAAATTTTCTGATGAAGAGGCTATTATATTNCGAAANCACTTACTTTCAGGAGCATTTTTACATGCAGATGANAATTATGGAATGGATAANTCTTTTAGGAGAGAAATGAAAAAAGTATTCCCAGANAAAGAATGGGTTGAACTACCATTTTCACATCCAATATTCCATGCTTATTATGATTTTCCCAATGGTTTACCTAAGATTCATAAACATAATGATCAACCACCTCAGGCATTAGCNTTGTTTGATAATGATAGATTGATTGTATTATATACATTTGAATCAGACCTTGGTGATGGTTGGGAAAATAAATCGGTGCATAATAATCCAGAATCTATTAGAATTAAAGCATTAGAAATGGGGACTAATATTGTAATGTATAATCTACTTGGTTATGAATAATAATATTTCTANTTATATAAATATATTTAGNAAAATTAAATCAAATAGCGATTTTAAAGTTTCTGTATTACAATTCAATATACTNTCTTTTNTTCTNTTAATAGGCTTAATAGTTATTGAGTCTTTNTTTTATTTNCAACCAGAAAACAGACTACCATTAGTTACATATTTTATATCCTATTATATAATATTTTCAGTGTATTTATTGATNAGATATTTTTTTAATTATAATAATTTATTTAATAATAGCTCCGATGAGGATTTNGCACATCTAATCGGAGACAAATTTGATTCAATTAAAGATAAATTGATTAATGCATATCAATTAGAAAACAGGCTGAATAAAAAAAATGAAATTGAATATGAATTATCAATGCATGCTATTAATAATATAAAGGANGAGCTAAGTCTATTAGCAATTTCATTCAATTTANATAAAATAAAATTTTTATTAAAAAGATTATATNTAACATTAGCTTCTTCTNCAATACTGTTTATTTTATTAATTGATCATACNTTTCCAGCACTGANTAGATTGGCTAATCCAAATAAAANATTTAAAGTNTCTCTGCCNTTTGAATTAGTTAATATTACATCAAGTGANTTGACTTTTAANGGNGATNATAAANAAATTTCCATTGCAAGNATNGGTGAAGTTCCAGATTCTATTATTATTAATTATATAATAAATGGAGATATGCATGATATTAAAATTGGTCATAAGAATGAAATTTTTTCTCACACTTTTAANAATATCCAATCAAATATAGTTTGGTGGTCAAATGTNTATGCAAATTCTTTTTTTTCTAAATGGGATAATATTGAATCTCCAATCGACACAATTAAAGTAATTAAGAGACCGGTAATATCTGAGTTATCATTTGAAATTATACCTCCAAGCTATACGGGTTTATCTNCATACCAACACCCATCTAATGCGTCNAATATTAATTTNCCATCAGGAAGNAACATTATAATNAATGGAATGTCTAATAAAGATTTATTTTATTCAAGTTTAATTTTAGAAGANGACACCTTATCTTTTAAAATAAATAAAAATCAATTTTCAGGCCAAATNACATTATTAAATGATGCAANGGGNATTATTACATGNATTGATCAAGCATTTAAACAAGCCTCNATTCCAATNCTATATAATTTTAATGCAGATTATGANTTNCCACCAANNCTNTCAATTNTTCANCCAGAATATGANTTTGTACTTAATGAATCAAATAAAATTAATTTAGAAATTCAGGTTAGTGATGATTATGGTTTGTCAGATTTATGGATTGAATATAGCATTATCAAACCATCATATATTCAATCAGTAGATACAAATAAATATTCTTATGAAATTAACAGTTTGAATAAAAGTGCTAAAATTCAAAGTATTAATCATATTTGGGATATATCTAATATTAATCTTCATCCTGAAGATGAAATTCATTTTACTATTAATGTATCTGATAATAATACATTTTCTCCTAATATAGTTTCATCAAAGTTAATTATTGGTAGATATCCCACTATTGAAGATTTATTTCAACAGATGGAAGAACATGAGAAAGATATAGATAATTACAGTGAAGATATAGTTACTAGTATTGATGAAGTTCAAGAGCTTATTGATGAAGTTAAGTTAGACTTGTTTAGGTCTGAGGAACTAGGATGGGATGAAAAACAAGATTTAGATAAGGCTATAGAAGAGATGGAAAATATTTTTAATCAAGTAGAAGAAATTCAAAAAGTAATTGATCAGATGCAAGAAAATGCAGATGATAATAATTTAATAAGCAATGAGTTAATGCAAAAGTACGATGAATTCCAAAACTTGCTGACTGAAATAATGACTCCAGAGTTATTAGAAGCAATGGAGACTATACAAGAGTTAAGTCAATCTCCTAATTTAGATGAANTGCTAGATCAATTAAATAATTTTGAAGATTCATTAAGTCAATTTGAAGAACAGATTGATAGATTTATAGATATGTTTGAACAAGCAATTGCAGAACAAAAGATTGATGAAATGATAAAAAAAATTGAATCTATGCTTGATCAACAAATTGATATTTTAAATGAATTAGATCAAGACAATTTAAATTATAATAGNCTTGCATCTGATGAACGTCGAATCGAAGAAGAATATAAGAATTTACAAGATGTGCTAAATGAAGCAATGGGAGCTTCAAGTCAAACATCTCCNTCNACATCGGAAATGCTTGNAGAATTAATCGATAGCAAACAAAATAAAGAAACTCAAAAAAATATTCAAGAAGCTAGAGAAGCTCTTTCAAAGAAAGAGCAAGAAAAATCAAAGAAAGAATCTAAAGAGGCTAAAGAAAACTTAGAGCAGATGTTATCTGATGCTCAAAAAGCTAAACAAAACTTTGAACAAGAAACTGTAAATGAGATGATTAATGATTTTTTGGGNGTGGTAAATAGTATACTTAATATTTCAAGATTTCAAGATGATTTATCATTGTTATCTAAGGGTATTAGGTCTAATAGTCCAATATTACCTACGATTGCAAAAAATCAAAATCAAATAAGGTTGCAGAATAAGCAGTTAATGGAGCAGATCTTACTATTATCTAGAAAAACTTTTTATATTACTCCCCCAATTATAAGAGCTCTTGGAAAGGCGAGTTCAGCAATGGATAAATCAATTGGACATTTAGAACAAAAAAAGTCATCTAAAGCTTTAAAAGAACANTTTATTGTTATTGAAGGGCTTAATGAAACGGCATATTTATTGTTAAATTCCATGGAAGAGATGATGTCATCAGGATCTGCTTCAGGATTTGAAAATTTTATGGAGCAATTAGAACAAATGTCTAATCAGCAACAAGATATTAATGAAGGCACTATGCAGCTCCCTCAATTAAGTATGGGTGGCCAACAAAGTATGATGCAACAATTAATGGCCCAGCAACAAGCATTGAAAGAAGGACTAGAGCAGTTGTTAAATAATATGCCAGGGAATGGTAATACAGGTGGATTAGGTAAAGCTAGTCAAGATATGGAAGATGTTATTAATGATTTTAAAAGAAATAAAGTGGATAGAATAACAAAAGAAAAACAGCAAAAAATATTGTCAAGAATGTTAGATAGTCAAAAGTCATTGACTAAAAAAGATTTTTCAAATAATCGTAAAAGTGAAGGCTATTCTAACAATGTCCTTCGTGACTCTCCAATTCAATTATCTGATGAAAAAGGTCAGCAAGAATTATTATTAATCAATGCAATGGANGAAGCACTNAAAGAGGGGCATTCAAATGAATATCAAGAGCTAATAAAGTTATATTTTTATAATTTACAGAAGGATGAGGATAATTAATAAAGGTATCTATATATTATTTGTAATATGTTGTTTATTTGCTAAGCAAAATACTAATGATATAGGGAAACCTATCAAGATTAGAGGACAGCAATATTCTGTATTATTTAAACAAGCACAAGCATTAGAAAAAAATGGATTATTTAATGAAGCTAAATTAATATATGAGAANATTTTAATTGAAGATCCTATAAATAAAATAGCATTTAAAAAGATAAAAACTCTTTTAATAAATCAAGAAGATTTTGATTTATTAAAGGAAATAGCAGAAAATTATCAAATACAACAACCCAAAAATCCAATGGCTCAAATTGATTTGTTAGAGGTATATTTAATTTCTGATGATAATAGTTGGGAAGTTGTTTCTAATGATATTTTTTCTAATCATGTAAATAATGATTTTGTAATAGAAATATTATTAAATAAGCTATTACAATTTGATAAAAATATTTTTGCAAATATGATTATAAATTCTAAAAGAAAAGAAAAAAATAAAAATGATTTTTATAGTTTTAAAATGGGGGATTACTATATTTCTCGACTTAATTATGAATCAGCGATTATAGAATTTTTAGTTTTTTTAAATAAAAACCCTGATCAATATGAAAAAGTATCAAGAAAGATACTTGCTATGCCAGATTATGTTGATTTACAAAAAANAATAGAAAAAAACTTATACGAATCTTCAATTCCTAATGCTAAGATATTACTATCTGATATTGCATTTAAATCACAAANATTTGAATATTCATATGATTTATTAAAAGATAATTTTCAGAATCCTCAACAACTATTAGATTTTGCATATCAAAGCAAAAAGATTAAAGAGTATGATTTAGCGATTAAAGTTTATAGAGATATTATTAGTCAAGATTATAATAGTAAGACTACTATTTTATCCATTTTGGAAATGAGTGAAGCATTAGAAAAAAAATCTATTTCATCTAGATTTAATATGCCAATTTCCAAATATTTTTACAATAATCAGATATTAAGTTCTCCATACTATTATGTAGATGATAAAAATTTAGAAATTTTAAATGAGGCTNTTGCCTTATATGATTCATTATATACNATTTCCAAGGGTTCAGAAGCTGGTTTTAGATTAGCTGAAATAAGATTTACTATCCTAAATGATTTAGATAGAGCACTCAATATATACAAAGATTGTATAAAATTTTCAAAAAATAAATCTATTAAGTTTGAAGCTACATTGAGATTAATAGATGTTATGATTGCTAAAGGAGATTTGATACAAGCAAAAAAAATATTAAATGAAAATTTAGCTCTTTATAATAAGCCCAAAGAATTAAATTTATTAGCAATGAAGAATATTCAAATTGATTTTTTTAATATGGAGTCTTCCCTTTCTGATAGTATATCAAGTGTAGTTTCTCGGGTTTCTAAAAAAAATGTATTATATAATGATTTATTAGATATACAAAGTATGATTTTGCCATTTAAAGATAATCAGACATTATTAAAAAAATTTTCTCAAGCAGAATTATTAATATTTCAGAATAAAAATGCTGATGCAATTAATATATTAATTGATTTATATAATGTAGTTGGAGACAATTTTTTATTAAAAGACTTTATCATATATCAATTATCATATTTGCTATTGTTAAACCAAAATACTAATGATGCATTAGGTTATTTGGAAGAAATTAGTCATGTTACTATCTTCTCTGAATTTTCTTATATATTAAAAGCTGAAATATTTGATATAATTATTAATGANCCTAAAAATGCAGTTGATGTATATTTAGATTTTATTAATAAATATCCTTTAAGTATTTTTTATGATGATATTCGAATCAGATTAAGGGAATTAGCAAATTAATGAAAACATTAAGTAAAATTATTTTTTTATCTTTTNTAAGTATAGTTTTTTCACAGANAATTCTTATACCAATGGATGAAACTCAATCTNATCATTTAAAGGCATATGGTCTTGCATTCTGGATATTAGAAGGCNATACTAATGTAGATTGGATGCTTAACTATAAAGGTGGATCTTTTATGGTTGATTATCAAGATATAATAAAAAATGAATGTATTTTAAGAGGAATACATTATGAATTAATAAATTCGAGTCAGTTAATTTCTATATATTCTATTATTGAAGATAATAATATGGATGTTGTTTTATTAGAAAAGGCCCCNGAAATAGCTGTTTATTCTCCNCCAGGGAAACAACCATGGGATGATGCAGTAACTTTGGCATTGACCTATGCAGAGGTTCCATATGATGTCATATTTGATGAGGAAGTGCTAACTGATAAATTGTCTGATTATGATTGGCTGCATTTACATCATGAAGACTTTACAGGGCAATATGGAAAGTTTTATAGAAATTATCGTAATGCATCATGGTATAAAAAATTAGAATATGATTTTAATAATACAGCTAATCAATTTGGTTTTGAATCAGTGCCTGTGCTGAAAAAAAATGTAGCATTAAAAATTAAAGAATATATTGTTAATGGCGGTTTTATATTTGCAATGTGTTCTGCTGCTGATTCATTTGATATTGCATTAGCTACATTTGGTGTAGATGTTGCACATCAGGTTTATGATGGAACACCAATTGACCCAGATTATGTAAATAAAATAAATTTCAATAATGCAATAGCATTTGAAAATTATCAATTATATACGGATCCTATGATATATGAATACTCTACTATAGATTATCCCCCTAGTCACAAACCTTCAAATCGTAGCCTTGAATCCGATTACTTTACATTATTTGAATTTTCTGCAAAATGGGATCCCGTTGCTACGATGTTAACTCAAAATCATGTTGGGGCTATTAACGGTTTTATGGGACAAACGACTGGTTTTAATAGGCAGTTTATTAAAAAGCATATTGTAGTTTTAGGTGATATAGAAAATGATCCTATGGTAAAATATATTCATGGAAACTCTGGGAAGGGNACATTTACATTTTTAGGTGGACATGACCCAGAAGATTATAGACATCTTGTAGGTGATCCTAAAACGGATTTATCGCTACATAAAAACTCTCCTGGATATAGATTAATATTGAATAATATTTTGTTTCCAGCAGCAAAAAAGAAAGAAAGAAAAACTTAAAAAGAGATTTTCAAGCTTAATTTTGCTCGCATTTCTGAGTAATTATTATTGGGACTAATATTATCAGTAAACATTAGATATTCAAAATTATATTTTATATTTGAATATTGATTGATTTTGTATTGCAATCCTATTTTAAGTGATTCTTTTCTATTATNTATTGGATTGTTANTGTCTAAATTTTTTCCAGTAGTACCATTTATACCTATATAAGAACTAAATTTATTATTCTTTGGTTTATAGCTAATTTTCGAGCTTAATGCTAAAAAATCGGTATCGCTTTTTTCAATGTTTTCTGGTTTATTTTTTGAAACCCCTATACCAGAATTTAAGGTAATTTTTTTATTTGATATAGTTACGGAATTAGAAAATGATAGCTGTTGAAAATTATTATTAATGGTTGCTAATAAATCACGATAATTCATAATAACAAGGTTACTATTAATTCCAAGTTTNAAATTATTTAGATTTAATTTNTAATTTGGTGCAATTGTATGAGTAATTGTTTGATTATTAACTGAGTTGCCATCATTACGATTTAAAATTTTTCTTGAATAATTAATGCTTGGTATTTTATCAAAATTCAGATTGATTCCAATATTATTTCCTACGGTATTAGTAGTTGTGAGTTTATAATCATTTACATTATCATTATTATTATTGTATCCTATATTGAGTATAATTTTATTATTAAAAAAATTAGTTTTTAATCCGCCCGTCAATCCCTGTATATCTTTTGGTATAGATGGATTCCCAAAGGATACAAAACTAAATGGAATTCGCTTGTATTCTCCATTGATATTAAATGGAATATTGAATAATGATAAAGGTGATTTGAATTTTATTTTATATGTNCCTTTTTTAATAATATCTCTGAAGTATTCTGAATCTAATGNGACATTTAAGCTATCATCAATTGGCGGATTGGGAATTGACAAGCCTCGTCCTTGATCTTTACCTAGAAGTAAATCAGTAGTTATAGAAAAACCAATTATATCTTCAAATGCTCCCAAAGCANTAGATTGCTGATCTGTTAGATTTGTTATATAATTATTTATGTTTTCATCTAGTATATCATTTGTCATTGATATAGCAGTTTCCATACTAAGCCATGTTCTTTTATTATTAAAAAATAATGTTAAATCACTTCCAATCAGAGCATTTCCCATAAATAAATAATTTGAATATAGTTCCGGATACGGAATATCTACATCTTGAACATCATATGATGTTAAACCCGTTATTCCAAAGTTAAGTTTATTGCCCCATTTCAACTCAGTTCGTANTGCTCTTAGATTTCTAGATGGAGTTCCTTTATTATAATATAAAAACATTGTTGAATCATTTAGATAAAATCCTGGAACACTTGGATTATTTATTTCTTGTTGTTCCCAATGTGTTGATTGGATTAATTCTTTTGTTTTACCTCTAACATAGATAATACTAAAATTCCCTATTTTAATTGTANTATGCAAACCGCGNACTCTAGTACCTTTTAATGTTAAATCTGTGAATGTAGTTGAATAATCNCCAAAATTAAATACCCCATANGGATATTTAATTCCAATCTTGATTCTATCTATAGGCTGTTTATATTTTTTATTTAACCTAGCATTNCCATCAATTATATGGGTATTAAATAATATTGAACTTTTTAAATCAAAGTTTTTATAATTTAGATTTAAGTTGAAATTNAATCGATGGATGTCAANAGGTCTGCTATCAGGNTGATTGATATTATTATCTGCATAGCTAAATTTATCATANTCAGATGTATAACCTAGTGTACCTGAATAATCAAATTTATCAAGCCATGTATATATATTCATNTCTTTAATTTCTTCAGNTTTAAATGAATCAAAATTGAATTTTTTCATTATAGGTTCATTTTGGTTGACTATTTTAATTATCAATTCATAAGCGCCGTCATTCAGTGTATTATTTGGGACATATGTAATTAAATCATTAGACACATTACAATTTTTAGTAATATCATTATTATTTAGCAATACCTGTATTCTGTTTATTAGAGGTGTTTGATTAGGGTTATATATGGATACAATAATGATTGATATATCTTCTGACACTGATCTATCTAAGGGTTCTATCATATTTATTTCATATTTATCCATATTATTTTTTGATGATTGTATTATAGGNGCTGTTAGCGGATTAGTTTCTCCTTCATTTGGGAAGATTCGTTGGTTCCCAAATATATCAGTTCCTAAAAAATAATATTGTATTTTGGTTGAATTAACTTCAAAGGCAGGTATTGTAGCAGAATAATTAACCTCCTCTTTCATTATGATACTTTGATAGCTATCNTTATCACTGAATCGATAGTATAATTTAATTGCATCAATTCCATCTTTATCTATTGCTTGTGTATTTATTTGCAATGAGTTGCCAACATAAAAATCTGATATAGACATTATATTAGTGAATAATGGGCCTTCACCATCATTAGATAATACAAAATTTAAAAATAATACTATTTGAATTATTCTAATCATTATTCACCTTAGGTTTGATTTCAAGTATAACTATTATTTTATCATTATTTTTTTTGAAGTCAAATTTTATTATTTCATATTCATTAGAATCAATTTTTTGTATAATATCATCTATATTAGCACTCCCAAATATAATTTTAGAGGATTCAAGATTCATATTCTCAATTGCTGATACAATATTTGTATACCCTTTATTTTTAGCTAATTGAAATATTTTATTTTGATTGTCTATTTTTTGTGATTTTGTTTGATAAAAATCAAAGTTGCTTTTTTGTGATTCTGCATTTTTTGCACTAATTACAATTGATCCTATCCCTTCTTCAATAGATTTAACATAAAAAGTTGCTTTTCCATCATTAATGTTTAAATCAATTCTATTTTGCCAAGTGGTATTATCATTTGATAAATAGATATATTGATTTTCAGATTCCACGGTTGATATGTCTGTAAAATCATTTCCAGAACTGTTATCATTTAAATTTTTAATTTGTACAGTTAATCTTAGTGGTGTATTAATTGGCAACTGTCCCTCTTTATCTGGAATTATATTGAAACCCCAATCAGATTTTATATTATTTTGCCATTTTGGGATTTCATCAGAACTAATTTTATATTTGCTAGGTTCTTGTGTATCTTTATTAATTTCTGAGCCTTCCATAGCATTGGCAAGTATGCTACCAATATCATCATTGCCAAATTCCACTTCACCAGATATGACTTTTAGTATTGTAGAACTGCTATTAAAATCATAAAGCACATCAAATTCAGTCCCTTTTACTGAAGCTACAGCCGTTGGAGTTTCAATTTTAAAACTTCCCTCACCTTGTTTAGTTACATTACTCCAAGCTTCTCCTTCTGCAATATACATATTTGTTTTTAGTTCTTTGGCAGTCAACCGGGAACTTTTAATTTCTATTTCAGTCTTTTGATGAATTTTTACATTTGTTCCATCTAAAAATATTACTGACAGGAATACATCTTCACCTGTTTTAATCCAATTTCCATTGTTTACCATTTGTCCTTTATATGCAGATGTGTATTTATCTAATTCAGATTGCCTTATTTTAACATCACCTTTTAAAGAAGCAATAGCAGCAACAACATTGGTAGAGTGTAATGTTGTAAATAGTAGTATTAAAAAATAATATTTNAGTTTATTATTCATCTCCCCCAAAAATAAATTCAAATTTAATTATCCCGCTTGGAGTAGTAAATGATGTTGAATTGCTATAATCTCCCAATTTAGTTCCATCATCAGTTAATGCAACAACTTTCCAAAAATATTCTTTATTATATTTGAGACTAGGTGCATCATTAGGATATTGAAAGATATTATCATTAATATTTTGATTATTATATATTATGCTTGTATAACTATCATCATTACTAATTATCAAACCATATTGAGTAGCATTTTGAATTTTAGTCCAACTAAAATAGGGTTGTATTCCCTCAGAACTTCCTTTAGGCATTGTACATTCAGGTATGAAATTAGATGATATAGTGAATGAGAAAGGTGTGGAGAAATCAGCTAAAGCAATATTGTCATTAATTGGTCGTATTGTCCAATAATATATAGTATCATAGCTAAGTTCACCTGAGCCAGAAGATGGATATGTTGTATTATTACTGAATATGTTTTGTGAATTCCAAACTATATCAGTNAATTCAATATCCTTTGAAACTATAATCTCATATTTTTCAGCATTTTCATATGNTTCCCAAGAAAAAGAGGGANATTTTGTAGATATCATTAATCCATTTGTTGGCTTTTCTAATGAAACGGTTATATTTGATTGCTCTGTTTCATCAATGCTTGCACGTTGACCCGTAGATACAAAATATTGGATATTTGAGTATGGGCTAAATAATAAGCCGTTTTCATCAATACCACGCACTCTCCAATAATAAGGTGTTCCAGCTGAGAAAATATCATTTTGAATATCAATATTATTAGATTCCACTATTTGATTATAAAATATTACTGCGAAATCTTCAGTAGTGCTTATTTCTACTAAGTACGATGAAGATATTGGATTTGAATGTTCAAAATAAAAAGGTGTATCTGTTGTCTGTGGTGCAGTAACATTAGGTATAAAAATACTTTTTATGCTTGATGATATTCCATGTAGTTGATCACCTTTAAGAGGTGTTAATTGTATATAGTATGTTTCCCCAAAATTTAGTATTCTATCGAGGTTGTCATATGTATATTGTGTGTTATTACTTATTAATTCATTATATAGAAGATTAGACATGTCAGCACTTTTAGATAAACGCATTATGTAGTTTGTAGCATTTTCAATTGTAGTTGTTATATTAATAATAAGAGATGGAACTAAATCATAAACTAGTTCAATGTTGAAATCTACTTGTGATTGGCTGCCAGGTTCAAAAGGCATTGTAACCATTTGTGGATTTAATGAGTCTCCTATTATTTGTTCATCTAAATATGCTACAATTGTTATATAATAGTTTTTTCCCCAATCAAAGCTATCATTAGAAAATGTATGAGATAAAGAATTAGCAGATAAAGATATTTCATCTATGAGATTATTCATATCTGGGTTGTCAGATATTTGTATTAAATAGTTATCTGCACTTTCAACTCCATTAACAATAGTTATATTTATATCTTTTCCATTAATTCCGGTCAATGAAACATCAAATTCTATTTGTCCGTAATTATTTGTTCCTGTATTAAAGGTATTTAAATTTGAATTATCTAGAATCGTTGAAAATGAAAAATAGTCTGAGGGTTTCCCCTCTTGATTATTTATAATAGGCCTTACCCTCCATAAATAGGTTGTTCCATTTTCAAAAGGAAGGCTAGATGATAAATTGCTTGATAAAAAGAAGGAACTGCTTGTATTCGTACTGAAAATAACATTGTTAAAATCCATATCAAATTCCTCTGCAAACTCAATCACATATTCACTAACACCTATAGGTGAAGTCCACTGAAATAATGGAGCTAAAGATGTATTGTAGCTTCCATTATCAGGGAATGATAATTCAACAGGTTGTATCCTAAAGGATGAGATTTGATTATTATCATTAATTAGTTTAGTGTAGATGCCATTATCATCTATAGTTTGCACTTTCCAAAAGTAGGTTTCTCCTGGTTGTAACATGATGCTATTATCAACCGGTAAGTCATATGGAAAAAAATCTATAGTCTCAGATAAAATATTATATTGGTTTACATCTATATCGTTATAATCACTAATTAGTAATTGATATTCGGGGATATCTAATGGGGCAGATATATTGAAAGTAGGAAATAATGTATTTATCTGTTCTATGGGTGATATAAAAGAAATATCATTTACATTAAATGAAAATATATTACTCCATGGGCCTGGTGAAGTATCAGGATTTACTCTAATTTTCCAATAATAGGTATTCCCAGGCGATAATCCATTAGCTGTAGTTGGATATTGATAATTTGTATTTTGGAAATAGTCACTTTTCCATATAGGATTTTGAATTTCAGGATCATCGCTATTCCCAACCCAAATTTCATATGAATCAGCACATAAAACATTAGAGAAATTAAATATGGGCCGGACTGTATTAATATATGTTCCAGGAGATGAAATTTGATCATCGGATAAAGCATCTCCATAATAAAACGAATATATTACATCTGACTTTGCTGTTTCTGGCCAACCCCAGATTCCTCCATTATAGGATTCAAAATCATTAATCGACTCTCTAGCCTCAACTCTCCAACAGTATTGATAACCACAAGAAAGTTCCCTTTCAGAGCTAGGATATTGTATTGATATTTGTTCTGGAGTCCCTCTTTCTATAGATGTCAGGTTTTGATTCCAACCTGAATCAAAATATATATTTGTTTCATCATTCAAGGCATCTTCTAGTGATGAATGTAATTCTGGATTGAATAATGCAACAGTAATTCTATATTCAACTGTAATAGGATTTTGGATGCTTCCAAAGCCAGGAGATTCCCACCTGAACCAGGGATTAGTATATATTGATTCCATATTTGCAGGAGTTAAAAGAATAATTTTTTCATCAATATTTAAATTTAATAATACTCTTGTTTGTTCAGATTCATATGATTTATTAACTCGTTTATTTTCTTTATCAATTAGAGCATATGTATTTTGAGTACTATTTTCATATTCCCCAAAAATATATGCTCGGACAGTTAATTCATATTCCCCTGCAGGTAAAACTCCAGAAGATTGAACTTCATTATAAAAATCGTCATCAAATCCAGATGCTGAGAGATCAGTACCCACAAAATTCATATTTGTTCTAGAGGATATAGGTATTCCAGAGCGTAGTTGTATTGGCTTTGAAACTCCCCAAATAACTGTTATTCCATCCTTTTTCATATCGACTTCTAGTCTTAAATCAGATATATCTTCACCATCATAGCTATTAATAATATCAACTTGCCACAAATTAATATTAGGGTCTAAAAAGCTTGACAGTGAGTATTTCCCAGAATTAATAATTGTAAGGTTTAGATCGACTTGTCCCTGTGAGTAAAGAGAGGTTGATATCAAAATAAATAAAAGTACTGTTTTTAAAATTTTAATCATAATTAGCTTGATGCACTTTCATATTGCATTAATCCTGCTTTCCATATTAAAGTAGTAAACCATAGAAATAATATGGATATAAATAGCTGTAAAAAAAACAACTTTAAATCTAATCCAAAAATCAATATTCGCGATGGGGTTGAACAAATCATAGCCATCGGGAATATGGTGAATAATGTCTTGCGAAACCATTGATTATATATTGAATCTGGTCTTCTTGAATATTTTAATAATTCTCCAGCTAGCCAACCAGCATATGAAAAATTTCTAAACCAAAATGATAGTGATGCAATCATGAATTCAAAAGAGTAAAATATAAACATCCCAAATATTAATGAAGGAATAAAGAAAATATAATTTATCATGATAAATGAATTTTGATGATATATATAAGTTAGATTAATTAATAAAGCAGATAGTATCAAAAGTGATATTAAAGCATGAGTATTAACATATCTACAGGATATAAAAAATTGTGAATCTATAGGTTTTAATAAAATAAAGTCAAGGTCTCCACTTTTAACATTGTTATTGACTTCAAACACATTCCCTCCTAAAAAGAAATTATATAATGAATCAGCTATATACATTGTAATTAAAAAGATAACAACGGCATCTCGATTAAAATCTCCAAGTTGGTCTGTAAATTGAAAAATAACCTCAAAGAAAAAGAATAATGATCCATAATAAATAGCATCAATAAAAATCTCAAAAATAAAATTTGTTTTATATTCCATATCTCTTGATAAAGTATTTCTGAAAAATGCCATCCATATTTTAATATATCTATTATTGACCATATGCTTCATAACCTTTGATTCCTAAGCGATATATTAACAGGCTTGTCGATGTGAGTATAATACACCAAATCAAGGCAAAGCCAATATGTATAATCCATTCTTGATATTCAATTAATCCTGTTGCAATACTGACCGGGATGTCAACTAGATATGGTATTGGAGTCCATTGAATTATAGATAAAATATTTTCGGGAAAGAGCCTTATTGGTATATACTGTCCCGATATCATGAGCATTCCCAAGTTATATGCTACTACAATTGATCGTACCTCCCCAAACCAAAAAGCAAAACAAACCATAATAAAGTAAATGCAATAGGAAAGATATATTGATAATAGTAATGATATTCCAAAGCCGATTATGCTTATTAGCGAATTAAATAAAATTCCTGGATAAATAAAAACAAATGCTACTAGTAGAGACATGTAAACCATAATATATAATGAATTAACTCCAACAAACATCATAAAATGGTACCAAAAATATGATATTGGACGTATTAAATACTTATTAATTAACCCCTGTCTTATTTCTAATATCATTTGAGATGATGTGACCCATGAAGATTTTAATTGNCCAACAATAATAGATAAAAAAATAAATACAATGAGTTCTTGGAATGTCAATNNTTTAGATGACCCCGCCATTATTATTTCTGAATTATTAGAATCAAAAATNAAACTCCATATTTGATATTCTATGAATAATCCTGATAATATAGCAAATAAGCCTATCAATGCATTTGCTCTATATTCAAGAGCATGTACCCAGTTAATTCTTAATATTGATAAATATTTAATCACACTTTGATATATTTTTTGGGATTCTGGAAAAAATTTCTCAAGGTATCGTCAACGGGTAAATCCTCAAAGCTAATATTATTGGCTAAGTATTCTTTTAATAAAATTTTTAATAGTTGTTGTAGATCAGATTCAGGAAGTATAGCAGTTAGTATTCGTTCATTAATTTCAAACTTAAATCCTCTCATTTTCAGCTTNTCGAGTANTTGATTATTAGGGATATCTGTAAATTCAAATATCAATTTCCTTTCTGGATTAATTTTTTTTATTAAATTATCAAAATTTCCATCATAAATAGATTTTCCTTTATTTAGAATAAATACTCTTTCACACATTTCTTGGATATCTTTTGTATAATGGCTAGTAATCACAAAGGTTGTTTTATATTTCTCATTATAATGTTTAACAAATTCACGTATTTTTGCTTGCGAGATAACATCAAGTCCTAATGTTGGTTCATCTAAGAGAATAATGTTTGGTCGATGGAGTAGTGCTGCAATAATTTCCATTTTCATACGTTCTCCCAATGATAATCGACGGACTTGCACATTGATTTTATCATGTATATCTAAGTAGTCAAGCAATTCATTTAAAGTATTATTATAATCTGAATCACTTAAATCATAAATATGTTTGTTTAATAAGAATGACTCAGAGGCAGGGATATCCCACCATAATTGATTTTTCTGACCCATTACTACCGATATATTTTTTAAAAAATCATGATTACGATTCCAAGGATTATATCCATTAACAGATATTGTGCCATTGTCAGGGTGTAGTAACCCAACCATTAATTTAATCAAAGTAGTTTTCCCGGCACCATTTTCACCTAATATGCCAATAATTTCACCTTTATTTACTTCAAGATTTATATTATTTAAGACATCGAATACTTTATAGTTTCTTTTCAAGAAAGAATTTAAAGCACCTTTTAGCCCTGCTTCCCTTTGGAAAGATTTAAAACTTTTATTAATATTTTTAATGTTAATAATCAAAATGCGAGTGGTGATAAATTTAAATTATTAATAGATTGTATTAATTCCCCAAAAATACCGGTCCCTGCCTCCCATGCTACTTCTGCTAAATAGTGCTGCCCTGTTTCATGTCTGTAGATACGTATTATTAATGGGTTGTCTTTAACATATCCAGACAACTGTACTCCATTAATATTGCATAAGTCAACAGAGCCAGTACTAACAATATTTAGTTGTTCACCATTCCATATGTCAAATCCTACTAGTATTGGTCCTCTCTGGTTTGAACAATCATTATAATTAATAATGCCATTCAGATCAAATATCCCAATTTCATCTCCTATTTCTAAATTTGTTATAGTATTATTAAAAATAGTTAATTGACTGACACCAGTATTGCTTAATGATGATGAATAGCAATTAATTATTCCATAGTTAGAGATATTTAATTCTACAGCATTTATATTAGATATAGTAATATTACTTATTGAATCAGGACTTCCATTTAAATCTAATATAGATAAAACTCCTGACCCAATCGTAATAGAATTTCCACTAAATGAAAATCCTAAGATAGTTTGATTGCTTGTTGAAACACTAAAACTAGCATCTTCAGCAGCACCTCCATATGCACCTATTATATCTGCCCCGTTAATATTTAGTTGAAATCCACTGATATCTTCATCAATATTATACCCTAGAACCCAACTTCCATTACAATCATTTTGCAACCATATACAATTAGTACATATTGTATAGTCGATTTGATTTCCATCATCAAATCCACCATCATCTAACGATACATTATCATTATTAGATTCATTAACTTCTGATTTTTCATCGTCACAACCAAATGTAAATAATATGAATAATATGGTTAATATAGATGTGAATTTCATAATTTAATTTAAAATAAAATTATATAGAGAATAATGTAGTAATATTATTTTATAAGTATCATTTTATTTGATTGAGAAAAATATTTTGATTGCAATACTGTAAAATAAATGCCAGAAGGCAGTGTTTTACCATTGAAATCAAATTTATAATGTCCAGGAGGTAANTATTGATTTATAATATTTTCCACATGCTGTCCATTAATATTATAGATNTCTAAAGAAATATAATCAGCTATTGGTATATCAAATGAAATTCTAGTTGTAGGATTAAATGGATTTGGATAGTTAGTATATAAATTATATTGTTTTGGAATAGGTGAACTAGGGGTTATGCTAAGATAGGAGTCCCTCTGATANTTATTTTCATTACATAAATTATTTTCGTCAAAAAATTGNAATCGAATTTCATTTTGATCATTTGCAAATGCATATTCAATACATTCATAATTAGTCATACTATAATTATTAAAACATAATTGATTTCCTATTACACCCCATTCAAGACTNTCAGATACTTCTTCATCATATATCCANCCTCCTCCAAANTCTTCATCATAAATTTCATTTGTAATACATACTAATTGAGCCAAGTTAGAATATTCATTATTAGAAATNCATTCATCTTGAGTGATAATATTTTTACAGTTATTATTTAATTCAATGCAAGAATTTAAATCCCAAATACAATAACTGNTATATGCACATGNTTCTTCATCATAGNCTTGACAATTATTTTCAATTTCAGCACACCCNTCACCATTCCATTCACAGGGTTCATTNTATTGNAGATTTATTTTATAGCTTAGNCAATTTAAATCTGTTTCAATATTGTCTTGATCAGTCAGCTNAGCTATTGAATCTATATTGAATGGGCTAGTTTCAGTTAGAATATCTTCTTGATTATCCGAATAGCAAAAATTACTATTATATTGATTGATTTGTGTTAAAATCCAGGTNTCGATNAATTCATCAGGGTATTCAAAACAGTTTTCATTATTTCCATTGCATACACCNCAATAATCTGAATTGTTTGTAGCACATAATGGNTCNGGATCTTGNTTTTCCAAATCAAATAGNACCCAACCTTCAGGTATATCATCACAGAATAGACTTATATTTCCATAACCTAANCCATCACCATCTTCATCCAACCAATATTCGACAGGTTCAATNCAGCTCCCATCATCAACAATTGCATTTTCATTATAATTACAGGAATTGGGNTTTGTACAGCCAAGGTCGGCAGTTACTACACTAAATAAACCAAATGAATTCACTTGAGCAGAGCAAGCATTTTCNCCACAAAAACCGGTTCCAACTTGTTCCCAATTAGAATCAGATAAATTATCTAATTTATACAATTCATATTCAATTTCNTCACCTCTTTGCCCAATAGGGACAAAACTCATGTTAATTGTAACTTGTCCAGATTCTCCATATTCAAATAATAGTTCATATGGCTCAAATGAAATGACATCGCCAATCAATGTTAATTGAGTTCCTTCTTCAGATAAAGGGTTAGGAAGCAAGCTGGTATCATAAAACTCCGAAAATAATATTTCCCCATTAAAATTGTCATTTATTATAATAGTTTCTGAGCTAATATATAATTGAATAGAGCTATCTCCATTAGCTACGAATAGATCATTTAGCACAATGCCACTATCTATAGGAATATCAATTCTATATTCACACAATCCATCAGTTATGATATATTGATTTTGATTATTATAATAATAGCAGTCATCTTCCGGTATAGAAGGAAAGTTGGGGTCTTCATTGTTGCAAAAATTACTAGCAACAGAGTCTAGGCACATAATAGTTTTAAATTCTACAAATCCATCAGTTGTTTCTATTATATTTTGGCCAACCTTAAAATCATCTATAAATATTAAATTTGTTGTTTTGTTATGTAGATAGCCATAGCTATTATTTTGACTATTTAAACTAAATATTAAATCAACAATCTTATTTTGATTTAAATTTTCTACAAGTTCTCCATTATGCTTAGCATATATAATAATTTCTACTTTATTTAGGCTGTCATTTAATGTATAATCATTCTGATAGAATTGATAAATCTGTTTTAATTCGTTGCTTAATACTAAGTCATTTAAATTATAATAATTTGTATTATATGTAAATTGAAATTCCATACCTTCAAGCCCATCGGAATTATTTGAATAACCATCTAAGTAAATAGGAACCTCAATAAAATTTTTAAAATCATTAGTTACATTACCAAAAAATGCAGTTGGATTACATGCTTCTTCTATACACTCACCACAATTATTAGGGACTGTAAATTCACAATCACAATATAGCCCATTATATAATTCCCCATTTTGGTCAAGATACATATTCCCATCACATATGCCACAATCATCAATTTCAGCATTTCCAAAACATTCGCCTAGACAATCTTTATCTAGGTTATTCCCAAAACAAATGCCACACTCATCTTGATTTGCATTTGAGATTAATCCAGTATTTCCACCAGAACATATGTCACAATCATCAATTTCAGCATTTCCAAAGCAATCATTATTACAATCTTGATTTAGATTATTCCCATCGCAAACCCCGCAACTATCAAATTCTCCAATACAATTTTCATTATCATCAATGCATAACCCCATAAGAGTTGGAATTAATATTTCTTCATAATTTTGATATTCGTCATTGCATAAAGTAACCCATGTATTGGAATCAGAATTCCCAATTCCATCTCCATCATTATCAATACAGTATGTATTAGGCAATGTGCCTAAGCAATCGCATGTTTCATCGTTTATTCCATCACCACCACAGATATTGCATTCATCATAAAAATTCTCATAACAATTTGGGTATGGATCTATATTTCCATCATAAAGTATCCAATTATCAGGCACTTCATTTTGACAATAATAAGTACCTAAATATGTGTCTATATCACAAGAATCTAACTCTATACTACAAGAACCTAATCCATCTCCATCAATATCATGCCAATATGCAAGAGGTGCTGCTTCAAAGCATCCACATCCTAAATTATTAGTATTATTTCCATCACAAACACCACAATCATCTATTAAAGCACTACCGCCACATTCGTTATTACAATCATAAAAATTCTCATAACAATTAGGGAATTGATCATCGTTATAGCACAACCCATCACCATCTGCATCATTATTAAAATCGTTTGGGCATATATCATCATTATTTTGAACCCATCCATCAGGGAGCTCATCTAAACAAAAAAAGTTAGATAAAGCATCTCCATCACCAAGACCATCTGAATCTGCATCAAACCAATATTCATTAGGGTATACACATAAACTTTCATCATTTATATCAGCCATCTCAGGGTCGCAAGATAGTTCATTGGTACAATTTGAGGTTAAGTTGGTTATGTAGTCAGAGGTGCTGTCAACTTGGCCAGATATATAACTACGCTGAATCAAAGGGTTGCTCCAAATATCAAAATGAGAATATCCTATATAATCAATTAATCCACCATTTGCTCCTGATAAACTGCTGTCTAAATAAATACCTGAAAGGGTAACATTAAAATTTGTTATATAAAATTGATTTGTTATATAAATTTGTATAGTTTCTTGATTATTACCAACAATACAATCTCCAATTTGAACATTGAGAGGATTATTCTCAATTAATTCAGCAGAATCAATACAAATTATTTCCCCTGCTTCTACAACATTCAAGTTAGTTAATAAAACTAAATTTTCAAACTCATAGGGGTCCAAGCTTATATTAATATTACAGTTAGCATTACCATTACAAATCCCATTACAATCATTCTCTGCCTCCCCTCCGCAAATTCCTAAGCAATCTTCGATATCCCCATTACAGTTACAACCCCCATCGGGGATTCCATATTCTCCAATGGGTCCACATCCACACTCTTGTAAAATTCCATTTCCATTACATACACCACATTCATCAAATTCAGCATCGCCATTGCATATTCCTAAACAATCTTCTTCAGCTAAACATTCTCCGTTGCAGTCAAAATTTTGTTGAGGATATTCACAAGTTTGATCATCTTCATTAGCTTCAGGGTTGTAGTTGCATGCAGTTTCATCAGTGCACCCTTCGATAATGATTTCTCCTTCATAAAATAATTGTTCTAAGCTGCAGAAGCTTGATATATTCCATTGGCATGTTTCATTCTGTGTCTGTGCATCATAATACATATTCTCTGATGCATCATAAATTTTAAATGTAGGAGTTTCTCCCGGTAACATATACCCAAGAGTATAGTCAGATCCATCATCCCCCATAACAGGAACATCGCATATNCCACCACCACAAATAGNTGTATCCCATTTTCTTGCTCCAACACATAAGTTATTTTTAAATGCTCCAACCCAATCATCTTCATCAATTTGAATATTATTTATTAAAACTGCATCAAAGAAATAAAATCCTTGCAAGGTAGATTGATTATAATTGAACATGCTTGGTTCATCTTGACCAAATGCTAATGAAATTATAATTAATATTTGTATATATATTTTCTTCATTATTTTTCGTTATATATCACCATTATAAGTTGAAATTTAAGTTAGAATAATTATGTGATTTAAGCAACAGAATGATATATAATTCAATTATGCTGATTTTTTATTGATTAATTTGTATGTAGGTTTTGATTTTTTGTTAATAACATCTTCGGTAATAATGCAAGAATTTATATTATTTTTCGATGGAGTTTCAAACATTATATCCATCATAGAATCTTCAATAATTGAGCGTAGTGCTCGGGCTCCTGTTTTGCGTTTTTGAGCTTTTTCAACTATAGCTTTTAATGCATTAGCTGTGAATTCTAAATGTATATTTTCTAATTCAAACAATTTTTGATATTGTTTAATAATAGCATTTTTAGGTTTGGTAAGTATTGATAACATGGTTTCTTCATCAAGGTTTTCTAAAGGAGCTATGACAGGCAAGCGCCCTATTAACTCTGGTATAAATCCATGTTTCAAGAGATCTTCTGGCTGTACATATTTAAAAAAAATATGTTCAGTTTTATTTTTTATATCTCTATTGAACCCCATACCTCCGCCAGCAATTCGTTTTTCTATAATTTCTTCTANTCCTTGAAAGGCTCCTCCGCATATAAATAATATATTTTTAGTATTTATTGATACGAGTGGCTGTTCTGGGTGTTTTCGTCCCCCTTTAGGCGGTATGTTTGCAACAGTCCCTTCAAACATTTTTAATAAGGCCTGTTGCACACCCTCTCCTGATACATCTCTTGTAATTGAAGGATTGCTATTCTTTCTTGCAATTTTATCTATTTCATCAACATATACAATTCCTATTTCAGCTTTTTTTACATCATAATTTGCTGATTGATATAATCTTACTAATATATTTTCAACATCTTCGCCTACATATCCAGCTTCAGTTAAAACCGTAGCATCCGCAATAGCAAAAGGAACATTTAATATGTTTGCTAGCGTCTTTGCAACTAGTGTTTTTCCTGTACCTGTAGGACCAATTAACAGAATATTGCTTTTTTCTATTTCTATATCATCATGGGATGCATTTATTCTTTTTAGATGATTATATACTGCAACGGAAACTATACGCTTTGCAGTTTCTTGAGCCATAATATGTTTATCTAAATTATTNTTTATAGTTTTTGGCTTTTTATTTGAGATGCTATTACTATTATTTTTTTTAAAATTTTCTTTTACAATCTCTGAAGCTTTAATGACACATTTATCACAAATATATACACCTTCCCCTTCAACTAAAAAGTCAACNTCTAGCTCACTNGAAGAACAGAATGAGCAAATAAGATTTTGATCTTTTATATTATGCTTCATTTTTTATTTTCGAGATTTTACAATCTCATCTATCATTCCATATTCTAAAGCCATTTCAGCTGAAAGAAAATTATCTCTATTAGTATCTGTTTCAATTTTCTTTTTAGTTTGACCTGTATTTTTACTTAAGATTCCATTTAATTTTTCGCGGAGGTATAATATTTCTTTAGTATGAATCTCAATGTCAGACGCTTGTCCTTGAACCCCACCCAAAGGCTGATGGATCATTACTCTTGAGTTTTCTAAAGCAGATCGCTTACCTTTAGTGCCTGCACTAAGTAAAACGGCGGCCATGCTTGCAGCTTGACCCATGCAAATGGTACATACATCGGGTTTAATGTAATTCATTGTATCTAATATGCCAAAGCCAGATGTTACAACCCCACCAGGACTATTTATGTACATGTATATATCTTTTTCAGAATCTTCTGCTTCCAAAAATAATAGTTGAGCTATTATTAAACTTGAAACATAGTCATCAATTCCTGTTCCCAAAAATATAATTCGTTCTTTTAAGAGTCTAGAATAAATATCATATGCTCTTTCACCATTAGCAGTTTGTTCTACTACCATAGGGACCATCATNCTTTTTATATCGTCCATATNACTTTCCCTTTCTGAGTTTTGAAGTTGATTTTTCAGAAATTTTATTTATTGCAAATTCATTAAGCAANTTTAATAATTTATCATTCAATAACTGATCACATAAATTATTTAGATTTTCTTCCTTTTCATAAAATTCTTTAATTTGTTTTTCCTGAGAATTATTGTATTGAATGAATTCCTCAATTTTTTNATCCACTTCACTATTTGATATTTTTAATTCATTAGATTTGACTAATTCAGATTTAATCAGATACCATTTTACATTCTTATGAGCAACTTCTTCATATTCTTGTTTAGCCTGCACTTCATCAACAGTGCCATTTTTTTGTTTTAAATCTTGGACTAGATATTCCAAGTAGTTATCAACCATAGATGTAGGTGGATCAAATTTTGTTTTATTTATAAAGTAGTCTATAATCGTATTATTAGTTTCCTTTTGATGCTGTTCATCTAATGATTTTTGGATATTGTCCTGAATTTTATTTTTCAATTCTTTCATTGTTTTTACATCAGAGTCCACTTTATTTGCAAATTCATCATTTAAATCTGGTAAAATATTTTTAAATATTTTTTTGATTGTGAATTTAAAATGTAATTTGCTTCCATTGGCATCAATAATAGTTTTAATTTCATCTCCAACTTTGCAACCTAAAAAATCTTTTAAATCATAGCCGTATCCATTGCCTAATTTTAATTTTTGATTTTCTACATTTCGTCCAGGAATGGGATTTCCTGATTCGTTAAGNTCTTGATANTCTACAACCAAGTCAAACCCTTCTTTTGCTTTCCCNGATACTTCTTCTGGTGTAGAATANTTATTTTGNAGNTCGTCTAGAGACATGTTGACATCTTTATCTGAGGCGATNTATTTGGTTGTAGAAATNTTATATTTTTTAGAGTAATTTGGCAGCTTGAATGTTGGTACAACTTCAAAAATGGCNATAAATTCTAAGTCTGNACCTTCTTCTAATTGCAGTTTTGTAATTTCAGCTTTATTTATTGGTTGAATTTTTTGTTGTTCCAAAGCTTTTTGATAAAATTTATTCATTGCATTTTCACGGAATGATAAAAGAATGGATGCTCCGTGTTTATGTTTNAAAAGTTCTAATTGCTTTGGATTATGNTTGCCTTTTCTTCCACCNTTAGGTGTNTCTTGAGTCCTCCAATGTTCAAACTCAGCTTTATAATCTTCTTCTAGTTTATCCCATGGGACAATAACTGANAATTCTCTTCTGAATGAGTTTATTTCAATTAATTCTACGTTCATTATATCCTCTTTGTATAATCCTAAATTTACAATGCTTTTTAGTTATCTAGGTTGCAGTTATTTTTGTTTCTATTGAATCTGAAATATTATCTAATGATTCTATGATATTTTTAATTTGTTTTAATTCCTTTTTAACTACATTCGTTAAAATTGGCTTAAATGGAATATTTTGAATTTTAAAATTAAAGGATCCATTNATAGAATAGTTGAGAATAGTTTNTGATTTAGCATTTTCTAANTCATATTTAATGGAATGTTTAAAACTAGCATAGGTATNTGAGCTTNCTGCTTTTAGTAATTCNATTTTTTTTAGAGGTTGGTATTCTATGATATCAACGATCATATTTACATCTCCNAANCCAAAATTATGTATAATATTAAATTTTGNAGAATTCTTTCTTAAGTTGATTTTNNTAGGCAGGATAATTTNTTTATTAAATTGATTAATCATTAAACTCATTTCAAAATCACTTAAGAAGCTCCAAACTTTTTGTTGGTCCGCNTTAATTAAAATCTGTTCTGTTATTGTTATCATGTTTAANNATATATTAATTCTAATTAAATTTATGGATTTTAATATTTTGATACATAAAGAATTATATAATAAAAAAAGCAAAGAGCAATTAAAAGANCNNTTGGATGCTGAATNNTTTGANAGNNNAACCTGTTCATTTTATAGATATGNAGAAATAGAAGATATTGAANCTCTTAGAGATAAGCTTTATATGGATTGGAATGNCTTAGGTGTATTAGGTAGGGTTTATTTATCTAGAGAAGGCATCAATGCGCAAGTTAGNNTTCCTGAACATAATATGAGTTCTTTTAAAAAANANGTATATTCATATNCTGAATTTAAAGATGTAGACTTTAAAATTGCNGTGCAAGAAGGCNNGTCCTTTTACAAATTAAACATTAAAATTAAAGATGAAATTGTTGCATATAAAGTTAATAGTGANGAGTATGANATGAACAATGTNGGAANACATCTTNGCTATAAAGAATTTAATAATGCAATTNATNAGGGNGCTNTAGTTNTTGATGTNCGAAATTATTATGAAGGAGAAGTTGGAAANTTTAAAAATGCTATTGTTCCTGATGTNGATNCTTCAATAGAGTTGCTTCCTGAAATTAAAAGAATATTAAATAANAAAAAAGATGAGAAGATTTTAATGTATTGCACTGGGGGAATAAGGTGCGAAAAAGCAAGTGCCTATTTAATACATCATGGATTCAAAGATGTTAATCAGCTTAANGGTGGAATTATNCAGTATGCAAATGATATTAAGGCTANNAATGAAAAATCAAAATTTATTGGCAAAAATTTTGTATTTGATCATCGGTTAGGAGAGCGANTAACTGAGGATNTTATTGGNAGNTGNCATCAGTGNNATGAGCCATCTGANATGCATACGAACTGTATTAATCAAGCATGCCATATTTTGTTTATTCAATGTAAAANATGTGCAAGCAAATATGANAAATGNTGCTCTATGCAGTGCTCTGATTTTATTAAGCTGCCTATAGNTGAACAAAAGGAATTGTTTAAANCTGGTAAAATTAAATTTACAGCACAGAAATCAAGCAGTATCAANCCTAAATTATACCAAGTAAAGGATCNATAATTANATGGATTTTAATAAGNTTNTGGANTTTATTTCTCATTATACCCCTAATATTATTTTAGGTATAGTGATTTTTATATNATTTTGGNTTTTTAGNAAAATCATACAATATGGAATTAAAAAAATATTAGCTAGGGTAAATCCAGAAACAAATGTATCAAATNTTATATCTAGTATTATAAAAAANTTGATTGTTATTNTAGGATTCATTACANCTCTTGGNACAATTGGTATNAATGTGTCTGCTATTGTTGCAGGGCTTGGTCTTACTGGTTTTGCTTTTGGATTTGCTTTCAAAGATATGCTGTCTAGTTTTATATCTGGANTCATGATATTTATTTATCANCCATTTAAATTAGGAGATATTATTTTAGTTGATGGCAAGGAAGGNGAGGTTGTAGATNTCAACTTGAGGTATGTAACTCTTAAAGGTGAAAAATCAAAAATGTTGGTTCCCAATTCATTGTTAGTATCAAAATCACTAGAAGTCAAAGAAGTGTAATTANAAAGAAATGTTAAAATTTATATTAGATATAGTAAGATTTAATTATCATATCGCATTTGTAAAAGTTATGTTAAGTACATTGATTATTAGCTTTATGGGCTATTATGCTTATTATACAATTGAGGATAGTTCTCGTATGCCTGCCCCAACAGAATTTGTTGAAAAGAAAAAAAAGAGAAAAGAATTTAAAAAGTATAGAAAAGCATTTTATGAATACATGCATAAAGCTGATTTAAATACTGATTGGCGTGCGATTGACAAAAAAACACGNAAAGAAAAAACTAATCAATCAAGAATATTCTTAGAGTCAATGTTGGANNAGGGCCAATTAAGTAGGCCTANCTTATCTCGCGTAGCTATTTCAAGTAGNGATTTNCAAGGTGAATGGGCTGAGCGTGGCAGCAATAATTTGGCAGGACGTATTAGAACTGCTGATATTGATTTTGAAAATAACTTAATTTATTGTGCTTCNTCTGGGGGTAATATTTGGAGAGGTACTTTAGAAGGTGAAAATTGGACCTCATTGACTGATTATCAACAGGTATTAGGAATTACTTTTTTGAGGAAGATTAATAATAGAATTTTATTCTCAAATAATAAAGGATTCTACTATTCAGACAATGAAGGTTTGATACTTAATCAATCTCAAGGATTAGAATTTTTAGATAACAGTTCATGGAGNAATATCAAGCGCACCATTATTAAGGCTGAAACAAATGAAATTTACTGTTTAATTAAGGANCCAAACAATGGAGCCGTTACATCAATTTATAAATCTGAAGATTTAGGCCAAAGTTTTTTTAGAGTATTATCTTTTAATAGCAATTNAGGTTTCNCTCAAGAAGATATTTCTCATTTTGATATATGGACTTCAAGATATTTTGAGACAGATATATATATATTAAATGATGATAGCATTTATAAATTAAATCAAGAGGATGTTTTAAGNTATGTTGGNCAAGTCCATTCAGGNAACTACTCTGGNGATGTTATTTTAACGGGNGGNATGGGCACTAGTGTACCTTTTTTATATGCATATGTAAATGGACAAATTTTTCAATCTGTGAATGGTGGTAATTCTTGGNTCAATAGGGGNAGCAGTCCTATAGATTGGTATTTTACTATTAATAGTTTCAATTCTTCTAATGTTAATCAAGGGGATATATATATTGGAGGAGTAGAAACATTTAGGAGTTCTAATGGCGGNAATAATTGGACTTTGGTAAATAATTGGTGGGACTATTATGATAATCCTAGTTCTAAATTNCATGCAGANATTCCAGAAATACGCTTTTTCTTAGATGAAGAGTATAACGAANTTGCTTTGATTTCAACAGATGGTGGGATTTACATNTCTGATGATGGNATTATGAGTGTAGAGAATCTTTCTCTTTTTGGTTTGGGAGTTAGTCAATATTATTCAACATATACTAAAAGAGATGAGCCTTATNACATATATGCAGGTAGTCAAGATCAGGGTTTTCAGCGAAGCTTGCAAGATAATGATGGTATNCGATTATTTGAACAGAGCATTAGTGGTGATTACGGACATTTAGTTTCTGGAGATGGAGGTGAAACACTTTGGTGTAATTATCCAGGCTTTACAATGTATTATAATAATCCAGAAANGGATACTTGGGGTTTAACATTNGATTTTCCAGGTAGNGGTCATNTATGGNTAGCTCCACTTATGGCAGACCCATTGAATCCCGAGGTGGCATATTTNGGNGGTGGAGGATTNAACGGNGGGAATCACATGATGAAGCTTACGGTTCAAGGTAATAATATTTCATATGAAGAGCTTTCTCAATCATTCCCTGGNACAGTATCTGCGATGGCAATTTCTCCATTAGATTATTCTTATTGGTATGTATTGACTGATAATGGAAAGTTTTATCATAGTTCAGANTCTGGGCAGACATGGTCTAATAATCAATGGTTTACGGGCCCTAATGCTCATTATTTTTATGGCTCATCTATNCTGCCTTCACCAGTCGAATTGGGTAAAGTNTANATATCTGGGAGCGGTTATTCAAATCCAGCAGTATATGTCTCAAATAATCATGGTGTTAGTTTCCAATCATTAATGAATGGNCTCCCAAATACTCTGGTGTTTGATTTAGATTGTACTGAAGATGGAAATTTTATTTTTGCAGCCACTGAAGTAGGTCCNTATGTTTATTCAGTATCAGANGGTGAGTGGCATGATTTGGCAGGTGTAGGTGCTCCTGATCAGACTTATTGGACAGTAGAGTATATTGCAGGTATCCAAACTGTGAGGTATGGTACATATGGNCGAGGAATCTGGGATTTTATTTTAGATGNCAACTTTGATATTGTTTATGGTGANATTAATGATGACAATTATATCAATATTCANGACATTGTATTGCTTATCCAATTTATATTAAATACAATAGAGCCTTCAAATACCCAATTTATTGCAGCNGATATTAATGTTGATNCTTATCTAAATGTATCAGATATAATTNTGATAATGAATATAATATTGGAGAATTAAGATATGAAACATCAAGTGGAAATAGTGTATGAAGGNGATTTNCGGACTAAGGCANTACATNTATCATCAGGNACAGAGATATTAACGGATGCNCCTTTGGATAATCAAGGCAAAGGAGAAAAATTTTCTCCAACAGATCTGATAGCAACTGCACTTGGAAGTTGCATGCTAACTATAATGGGTATCGCTGCAAATGTNCAGAAAATTGATATTTCAAACACTAGAGTTAAAGTCGAAAAAGTTATGGGTGAGGATCCTCGGAAAATATCACAAGTCAATATAGAAATCTATTTTAGCACGATTATATCAGATAAGCATAGAGTGATATTGGAAAGGGCNGCTCATCATTGTCCTGTTGCAAAAACTTTAGATGGTAATATTGAAGAAAATATCAAATTCATTTATCCATAATGATATTTATTAAAAAATCTACTAAATTCCATATATATTTTCAGGAGATTATTTGAAGGTTAGAACTCATACATGCGGTGAATTGTGCAAACAAAATATTGGAGATATGGTCTCTCTTAATGGTTGGATTTCTAAAACACGAGATTTAGGAGGTCTAACATTTATTGATTTGAGAGACAGGTATGGTAAAACTCAAATTGTTTTCAATAATGATATCAGCCNAGAATCCTTTGAGCAGGCAAAAAATTTAGGTTTAGAGGATGTTATTGGAATTACAGGTNAAGTTGTCGCTCGGCCACAAGATGCAGTCAACAATGATATCTCAACTGGAGAAATTGATGTNGTAGTACATAATNTTATTGTGTATAATGAATCTGATAATCCTCCCTTCGANATAAATGATAGACAGTCNGCATCTGAAGATCATCGATTGAGATTTAGGTATTTAGAGNTAAGGACAAAAGAGCTTCAGANCAATATGATTTTAAGGCATAAAGCATCTATCGCTACACGAAACTATTTGTCATCTAGAGATTTTATTGAGGTTGAAACTCCCATTTTAATGAAGTCTACTCCTGAAGGGGCAAGAGATTTTCTTGTTCCAAGTAGAATTCATAAGGGATTTTTCTATGCATTGCCACAGTCTCCTCAAACATATAAGCAATTATTAATGGTTTCTGGTTTAGATAAATATTTTCAAATTGTTAAATGTTTTAGAGATGAAGATTTTAGAGCAGATAGGCAGCCTGAGTTTACACAANTTGATATTGAGATGTCATTTGTAAAGCAGGAAGATGTTATNAAATTGGGCACTGGGTTAACTTCATATTTATGGAAGGAAATATTAAACATTGATCTNCCNAAGGAGTTTCCAATTTATTCATATTATGAAGCAATGAATCGCTTTGGNTCNGATAAGCCTGATATTAGATTTGGGATGGAGCTNCAAGANTTCTCTNATTTTGTAAAAGCATCAAATTTTAATGCTTTNAAGACAGTTTTAGAATCAAATGGAATAGTTAAAGCTTTAGTATGNCCTAATGCGAGTAATTACAGTCGAAAAGTTATAGATGAATTGACTGATTATTTAAAGCAATATTTTGGTGCTAAAGGATTAGCTTGGATGAAGTGTGTAGATGGGAAGTTNGATGGTGGGATAAGTAANTTTTTTGATAAAAATGTTCAAGATGATATCATATCATCTTTGCAAGTAAATGANAANGATATAATATTTATTNTTGGTGATAAAGCAAAGGTTGTTTTTAATGCATTAGGGGCNCTGAGGCTGAAATTAGCAGANAGGGAATCCTTGATTGACGAATCCAGNTGGGCNCCATTATGGGTTGTTGANTTTCCTNTAGTTGAATGGAATGAGGATGCTGATCGATGGGATGCACTCCATCATCCATTNACCTCNCCCAATATTGATGATATTGATATGTTAGAAACCTCCCCAGGCGAAGTTAGGTCTCTAGGTTATGATATTGTAATGAATGGATATGAATTAGGTGGTGGATCAATCAGAATCCATGATAAAAAAATGCAGCAGACAATTTTTAAGATATTAGGAATATCAGATGAAGAAGCAGATGANAAATTTGGATTTTTAATGAATGCATTTAAATATGGNGCACCTCCTCATGGAGGAATGGCATTTGGTTTTGATAGAATAGTAATGCTAATGGCTGGTTCTAATCAAATCAGAGATGTTATAGCATTTCCTAAAACTACTTCGGCAATGTCTTTAATGGANAAGTCTCCATCTAGAGTTGTTTCAGAGCAATTAAAAGAATTAGGTATAGAGATTATTAAAAGTAAAGATAGTTAATTTGAATTAGCTTTTTTATGTTATAAATTTAGGGGCTTTATGAAAATTATTTTTTTATATTTAAACTCATTTAATCCCAATAGATATGATATTGATTGGGATTTTTNTATTTATAGCTTAGNATAATGAAAAAAACATTTAATATTTCTACGGTTGATTCCTTATCCTTTTCAGGNCCCAATGATCAAAACATTAAATTAATTGAAAATTCTTTTAAATCTAAAATTGTAGTTAGNGGGAGTGATGTAATAGTTGATGGTTCAAAAANAGAAGTTGATATAATTGATNCTTTAATTAGTGATATGATAATTACTATAAATAAAAAAAATTTTGTAGATACTGAAGATATAAATTCTTTAATTAATCTAGCTAAATCAGGTCAACCTACAAGTGAAATAACTGAGGGTNATTTTCCAATNGTTTTACATACTCATAAAGGAACNATATCAGCAAAAACANGTGGGCAGAAGCANTATTTACAAGCTGTAAGTGATAATGATATTGTTTTTGCAATTGGNCCCGCTGGGACAGGAAAGACATATCAAGCAGTGGCGAGTGCCGTTGCTGCACTTAAAAATAAAAATGTTAATAAAATAATTATTACTCGTCCTGCAGTTGAAGCTGGGGANAGGCTTGGATTCTTGCCTGGAGANTTGAAGCATAAAGTTGATCCATATTTAACTCCTTTGTTTGATGCCTTGGGAGATATGATTCCTCAAGAAAAATTGAAAAATTATTTAGATACTGGAGTTATAGAGGTTGCCCCTCTTGCATATATGCGAGGGCGAACTTTGCACAATTCATTTATTATTTTAGATGAAGCACAGAATGCAACTAAAACACAAATGAAGATGTTTTTAACAAGGCTTGGAGTTACATCNAANTCAATTATAACTGGTGACATTACNCAAATTGATTTNCCTCCTAGAGAAAANTCGGGTTTAGTAGATGCTATGANNGTGCTNAAGAAAATTTCAGGAATACAATTTGTTAATTTTGATGAAAAAGATGTGGTGAGGCATAAACTAGTTAAAGATATAATTAAGGCATATGGAGATAATAATGGCAAGTAAGGAAGTGGTAATAGTATCGTATAGCAGGACTCCAATTGGCTCGTTTGGAGGTGAGTTGAGTTCAGTTCCTGCAACTAATTTAGGAGCAGAAGCAATAAAGGGTTCAATAGCAAAAATCAATCTACCAACAGACAGTGTTGATCAAGTTATAATGGGAAATGTATTATCTGCGGGCTTAGGTCAAGCTCCAGCAAGGCAAGCGGCTATATATGCAGGCTTATCTGAATCCACAGAGTGTTTAACTATCAATAAAATGTGTGGCTCCGGTTTAAAAGCAATCATGTTGGCACAAGAAGCGATATTATCAGGCAATGCAGAAGTTGTTATTGCAGGTGGTATGGAAAATATGAGTTTGTCCCCTCATCTATTACCGAATAGTCGTATTGGGAATAAGATGGGAAATTCAAAATTAATAGATTCTATGATTAATGATGGNCTATGGGATGTTTATAATGATAAACATATGGGTAATTGTGGTGAGATGTGCGCAGAGAAATATAATTTTTCAAGATCAGAACANGATGAGTTTGCAAAACAATCATATATTAAATCTCAAGATGCAGTCAATNCAGGAGNTTTTGAGAATGAAATTGTTCCANTAGAAATTCAATCTAAGAAAAATTCAAAATTNATAGATANGGATGAGGANCCGTTTAGGGTTAATTTTGATAAAATAAAGACATTGAGANCTGTATTTAAAAAGGATGGTACNATNACGGCAGCTAATGCAAGTACNATTAATGATGGAGCTGCAGTATGTGTTGTNATGTCACATGAAAAAGCAAAAGAGCTAAATATCAAACCTATTGCAAAAATAATTTCTCAGGCCTCATCTGCTCAAGCTCCTGAATGGTTTACTACGGCTCCAATTAAAGCGATACAAGAAGTGGTATCTAAATCTAATCTTGAGATTGAAGATGTTGATTTGTTTGAAATTAATGAAGCTTTTTCAGTAGTCCCAATGGCTGCAATAAAAGATTTAAATTTGAATTCAGAGAAGGTTAATGTATATGGTGGAGCGGTATCGCTAGGTCATCCAATAGGTGCTTCAGGTGCTCGTATTATGTGNACTTTATTAAATGCTATGGATAATAAAAATGCTAAAGTAGGTCTTGCTTCTTTATGNATTGGAGGTGGAGAAGCTTCTGCTNTGATAGTGGAGAAAATTTGATNAATGATAAAAAAANNATAGCGGTTNTTGGTTCTGGAACAATGGGGAATGGNATTGCTCATGTTGCNGCNCTTAGNGGTTATTTAGTTTTTCTTGTCGANATTAAAAAAGAATTTTTAGATAANGCAGCAAATACGATTTCTNCAAATCTTCTAAAGCAATTAGATAAAGGNCTTATATCANAATCTCAAAAAAAAGATGCATTAAATTCTATTAATATGACAACAAATATTNCAGATATTGCAAATGCAGATTTGGTGATTGAGGCGGTGCCTGAAAATGNNGATATNAAAAATGAAATTTTTTCTAATTTAGATGATATTTGNGGNTCNGCNACAATATTGGCAAGNAATACATCTTCTATATCAATTGCAAAGTTGGCTTCTNAAACCAATAGNCCAGATAAGGTTATTGGNATGCATTTTATGAANCCTGTTCCAATAATGAAGTTNGTAGANGTGGTAATAGGACCTGAAACATCTANTTTGACTAAAAATATTATATTTGATATTGCTAAGNAAATGAATAAAATTCCAATAGAGTGTAATGATTATCCNGGNTTTGTTTCAAATAGAATTTTAATGCCTATGATAAATGAAGGAATTTTATGTTTAGAACAAGGAGTCGCAACTAAAGAGTCNATAGATNAAATAATGACTCTTGGGATGGCTCATCCAATGGGNCCNTTAAGGTTAGCAGATTTGATTGGTTTAGATNTATGCTTAGATATAATGAATGTATTATTCGATGGATTNGANGATGAAAAATACAAACCNTCAGAATTATTAGAAAATATGGTAAAAAAAGGTAATTTAGGCAGGAAATCAGGAAAAGGNTTTTATAACTATTAATATAGAGAAAAAANTATGAATTTNAATTTAACAGATGAACAAAAAATAATACAAAACACAGCNAGNGAGTTTGCTCTTTCTGAAATATTGCCTGGAGTTGTAGANCGAGATGAAAAAAAGATTTGGCCTAAAGAAATAATAAANAAAATGGGCGAGCTTGGTTTTATGGGTATGATGGTTGATAATNAGTGGAATGGAAGCGGATTAGATACNATGTCATATACTATAGTTATGGAAGAAATTGCAAGAGTAGATGCTTCTTCTGCTGTAGTAATGTCAGTTAATAATTCCCTTGTGTGCTATTTNTTGGAAAAATATGGTTCNGATTTTCTTAAAGATAAATATTTAAAAAGATTAGCTAATGGTTCAAAAATAGGAGCATTTTCACTATCAGAGCCTCAATCAGGTTCAGATGCTTCTAATATGAGAACAAATGCTGTTAGNGATGGTGATGATTATATAATAACTGGAACGAAGAANTGGGTCACAAATGGTATAAATAGTGANTATGTNATGNTATTTGCCATCACNACTCCTGATATNGGTCATAAAGGTATTTCATGTTTTATTGTAGAAAAAGGGCTTGANGGNTTTGATGTAGGAAANCCAGAAGANAAGCTTGGTATTAGGTCTTCAGANACATCAGAATTATATTTNGACAANGTAAGNGTTCCTAAGGAAAATTTAATTGGGAATGAAGGTGATGGATTTAAAATTGCATTATCTACTCTTGATGGGGGNAGNATTGGTATAGCTTCTCAGGCATTNGGTATTGCTCANGCATCATTAGATGCTTCTNTTGCATATTCAAAAGAAAGAGTTCAGTTTGGCAAGCCGATNTCTTCAAATCAAGCTATTCAGTTTAAGTTGGCAGACATGGCAATAGAAATAGAAGCTTCGCGATTNCTAATTAGAAAATCAGCATGGATGAAAGATGAGCATATGAATTTTAGTTCTATAGCCTCAATGGCAAAAGTTAATGCTTCAGAGGTTGCAATGAGNGCTGCTAGTGAATGTGTTCAAATTCATGGTGGTTATGGNTATATATCTGAAACTGGAGTGGAAAGATTGATGAGAGATGCAAAAATNACTCAGATATATGAAGGAACATCTGAAATNCAAAGAGTTGTNATTGCAAGGAGNCTNTTAAANTAATGTCAGTATTAGCAAATATGATTGATAGGGGNCATGAGCAAGTTGTTTATTTTAATGACCCTAAAGTGGGTCTTAAAGCAATTATNGCTATNCATGATACNACATTAGGNCCTGCATTNGGTGGNTGTAGAATGTGGAATTATAAAAGTGAGGAAGAGGCACTTATTGATGTATTAAGGNTATCAAAAGGGATGACCTATAAGGCTGCNATNGCNGGATTGAAATTGGGTGGAGGAAAATCNGTGATNATAGGNGANTCAAAAAAAAATAAAACTACGGATTTATTTGAGTCTTTTGGNGATTTTGTAAATAGTTTNAATGGTAAATATATAACTGCAGAAGATGTTGGAACTTCAGAAAAAGATATGGANGCGGTCTTAAGGAGCACTGCACATGTCACAGGAGTATCTAAGAATCTTGGNGGGGGAGGAGATCCTTCACCGNTTACTGCATATGGAACATATGTTGGCATTAAGGCATCTGCAAATTANAAGCTAAATGTATCATCTTTGTCAGGTTTAAAGATTGTTGTGCAGGGNGTNGGAAGTGTTGGCGAATCATTAATTGCACATTTATNTAATGATGGGGNTGATATATACATTAANGATATAGATATTGATAAGATGGAATCTGTTTCTAATAAATATAATGTTAAAACGATTGATGTTAAGGATTTATATAGTTTTGATGCAGATATATATGCACCATGTGCTTTAGGGGCTACTGTTAATGATTTAACTGTTAATCAGTTTAAGTATTCAATAATCGCAGGTGCAGCAAACAATGTGTTGCTCGATTCAATTAAGCATGGTTCAGCATTGATGGATAGGGGCATTTTATTTGCCCCGGATTATGTTATTAATGCTGGTGGGCTTATTAATGTGGCTAATGAAATTGATGGATATAATGAGCAACAGGTTAAGGCCGAGACTGAAAAAATTTATGACACTTTACTAAATATTTATAAAATATCAGACAGGGAGGGGATTCCCACTTCAGAAGCTTCTGATAAATTAGCAAGAAAAATTATTTCAGATAAATCTAAATCTAAGTTGTCCAAAGTGTAGTTGCTATGATAAATGGTAAAATGAAAATTGATCCTAAAGATAAAAGATTGGCTCGAATAATTGCAGTGCAGGTTATTTATGCATATGAAATATATCCAGAAAATTCAGATAATGTTATGTCTGTAATTTTAGATAATGATGATGAAGATTGGTCCCCATTAGAATCTATACCTAGCGATAATGCAATTGCATATGGTAAGAAGTTATATAAAATGGTGATTAAAATCAAAGATGAATTAGATGATTTAATAAAAGCAAGATCAAAAAATTGGTCTATTAATCGTATTACATTGTTAGANAGATTGATATTAAGGATGTCTCTTGCAGAGATGATTTATGAAGACGATGTGCCTCCAAAAGTCTCCATTGCAGAAGGGGTTGAAATAGCTAAATATTTTAGTACAGATGAGAGTGGGAGTTTTGTGAATGGTATATTAGATTCTGTTTACAATGATATTATTAAGGATAGGGTATAATGTCTATTTTATCAAAAGTAATAACAACTGTTTTTGGAAAAAAATCAGATAAAGATTTAAANAANCTTTCTCCAATCATAGGTCAAATAAATGATGTTTATGTAANATTCGAAAATCTNTCAGATGAACAGTTGAAANNTAAATTTTCAGCTATTAAAGATGAATTTAAGANTCTTGANGATGNATTTAAAGATAGNTANAAAGGAGATANATTTAGNANTGANTATGNNGNNGANTTAANTANNCTTTCTCANAANTTNCTTGATGATAAAATGATNGAAGTATTTGCGATTGTTAAAGANGCTTCTAGNAGNTTNGTNGGTACNANATTTAANATGATGGGNCAAGNATCTGTTTGGGATATGGTNCATTATGATGTCCAGTTAATTGGAGGNGTGGTNCTTCATCAAGGNAANATTGCAGAGATGAAAACNGGTGANGGNAAAACTTTNGTTTCNACATTGGCAATNGCATTGAATGCATTGACTGGCAGAGGNGTTCATGTTGTTACTGTTAATGATTATCTTGCAGANAGAGATAGNCAGTGGATGGGGCATTTNTTCCNATTTTTAGGTTTNTCNGTNGGATGNATNCTGAATCAGATGCCGCCANNNCAAAGAAGAGAAATGTANTTGAAAGATATAACATATGGTACAAATAGTCAATTTGGGTTTGATTATTTANGAGATAATATGAGNATGTTTAATCAAGATCAAGTTCAAAGAAANCATTCNTATGCAATAATTGATGAAGTNGACTCTGTTTTNATTGATGAAGCAAGAACTCCTCTTATTATATCNGGNCAGGTAGATTCTGAAGATAANCCCCAATATAAGCAATATAATAACATGATTAANTCATTNGTNCGNAAACANTCTAGNTTNTCCAANNCNTTNATATCTGAAGCAGAAGAATTNNTAGATTCAGATGAAAANGAGGCTGGAAAAAAACTNNTAATGGCGATGAGNGGTGCTCCAAAGAATAAAANATTAATAAAAGTCCTTGGTGANCAAGGNGTTAANCANTTGGTTTATAATGTTGAGAGTGANATATTAAGAGANAGTGGNAANTTNTCNAAGGATAATAAAATGAACCAATTGGATGANCAATTATATTTTACAATAGATGAGAAAACAGGTATTATAGATATTTCTGAAAAAGGTAGAGATTACTTNTCTCCAAATAGNCCAGAAGANTTTATTATTCCTGATATAGGTGAGCTTTATCATGAAGCAGAAAATGATTCAAGTCTTAATAANGANCAGATTTATAAGAAGAAAGANGAGATTCAAACACTNCATGCAGANAGNAGTGGNAGNATTCATGCTATNAACCAATTNCTNAAGGCATATTCANTATATGANAAAGATNTNCAATATATTGTTCAAGATGGAAAGGTNTTNATTGTAGATGAGCATACAGGAAGAGTTTTGCATGGNAGNAAATTCAGNGATGGTTTGCATTCTGCTCTNGAAGCAAAAGAAAATGTAGTTATNGAGAAAGAAAGCCAAACTATGGCNACAATTACAATACAAAACTATTTTAGAATGTATGANAANCTTGCNGGGATGACAGGNACNGCTGTTACTGANGCNGGTGAATTTATGCAGATATATAAATTAGATGTTGTTGAAATTCCTACATATAGACCTATTTCTCGTATAGATCATGAGGANATTATTTTTAGNACTAAGCGTGAGAANTATAATGCTACAGTAGAAAAGGCGNCNGAGTTNTTTAANAGTGGNCAGCCAGTCCTNGTTGGTACTACATCTGTAGAAGAGTCNGAGGTGNTATCTAGGATGCTAAGNAAAAATAAAATTCCTCATAATGTNCTTAATGCTAAGCAGCATCAAAGNGAGGCTGAAATNATTACAATGGCNGGTCATCAATCAGCTATTACAATTGCNACCAATATGGCAGGTAGAGGTACAGATATAAAACTTGGTTCAGGAGTAAAAGATTTAGGNGGGTTNTTTATTNTAGGTACTGGAAGNCATGAGTCAAGAAGAATTGATTTGCAATTAAGAGGTCGTTCTGGTAGACAGGGNGATGCTGGAGANTCAATATTTTATTTAAGTTTAGAAGATGATTTGATGAGACTTTTTGGTTCAGATAGAATNGCAAAGGTAATGGATNGNTTAGGTGTNGAAGANGGAGAAGTNATTACACATTCTATGGTGACTAAATCAATTGAAAGAGCTCAGAAAAAAATTGAATCAAGGAATTTCAGTATTAGAAANCATGTNTTNGAATATGATGATGTAATGAATCAGCAGAGGGAAGTTATTTATGATAGGCGAAACTATGCGATGAAAGGTGATGATTTATTATCTGAAATTAATGAAATTGCTAATGATTATATTGAAGAGTCTATAGGTATGCATTGTCAATCTAACATTGTTGAAGATTGGAATTGGCATGATTTAGAAACTGAAATTATGGATATATTTTCATTAGATATTAGTGGTTGCAAAAATAAAATTACTGATTCAGCTAAGATGACAGAATATATCAAAAATGGTATATCTGAAATATTACAATATAAAAATGATACATCAGATTCCGAAATGTTTGAAAGCTTTCAACGATATATCATTTCTACAACAATCGATATGAATTGGCGAGACCATTTATATGCGATGGATCAGCTTAGAGAAGGTATTGGTCTTAGGGCTTACGGCCAAAAAAATCCATTAATTGAATATAAAAAAGAAGGNTTTGGGATGTTTGATGAAATGATATCAAACATAGATCGTGATATCCTAAAAAGAATATTTAGGACTAATATTGAAAATATCAGNACAACGCAAGTGCAAACTAGGGTTTCTCCTAAAAATATTAAAATGAAGCATGAAGAAAGTCCNGGGATGAGNTTTATACCTCCTCAAGCTTCAGCGAATCCANGTACAAGTCCAATAAAGCAGCCAAGGATTCAGCCAGCTCAAGCAGATAAAAAATATGGTAGAAATGATAAAGTCAAGATTTCAAATGGAATGGAGACTANAGAATTGAAGTATAAAAAAGCAGAAANTTTAATAGCACAGGGGTGGAGTATAATTGAATAAGAAAAAATTTAATACAAGAGTTNTACATGAGGGACAAATTCCAGAAAAAGAGTTTGGCTCAGTGTCAAAGCCTATTTATCAAACCTCAACATTTAAGCAGGAAGAATTTGGAAAGTATATTTATGATTACTCAAGAGCTGGAAATCCAACTAGAACGGATCTTGAAACNAATATTGCATCTTTAGAAGATGGAGATGGTGCAGNAATGTTTGGTTCTGGCTTGGCTGCAATTTCAGCTATTTTCACTCTTTTGAAGNNTGGNGATCATATTATATCAAATTATAATGTTTATGGTGGTACATTTAGATTGATTGANAAGATTTTGTTAAAGATGGGGGTGAATGTATCTTGGGTGGATACTTCATCTATTGATGAAATTAAGTCGGCATTATCTTCAAATACAAAAATGATTTTGATAGAAACTCCAACNAATCCAATGATGCAATTAACAGATATTGCAGAGGTAGCAAGCTTCGCAAAAAATAATAATATTTTATCTGTAATTGATAATACATTTATGTCTCCTTACTGTCAACGTCCTCTTAACTTAGGTATTGATTTAGTTGTTCATAGCACGACAAAATATATTAATGGGCACAGTGATGTTATTGGCGGTGTTGTTGTATCTAAAGATAAAGCTTTATTAGAAGAATTACATTTTATCCAGATGTCTGTAGGTGCAGTGCCNGGTCCATTTGACTGTTGGTTNACTCAAAGNGCTATCAAAACACTTGCTCTTAGGATGAAAGCTCATAATCACAATGCAATGATTATTGCTAAAGAACTTGAAAGTAATGCAAAGGTTGACAAGGTTTACTACCCNGGATTGAAAAGTCATCCTCAACATGAATTGGCCAGAAAACAACAAATTGACCCTGATGGAAATTCAGTCTTTGGAGGTATGATTTCTATTGATTTATTAGATGCTGATAAAGCAGCTAAGTTTGTAAAAAATCTCCAATTATTTATTTTAGCTGAAAGTTTAGGCGGTGTTGAAAGCTTAGTATGTCATCCAGCATCAATGACCCATGCATCTATACCNGAGNATATTAGAAAGAAAATTGGTCTATCTGATGGCTTAGTAAGATTGTCTGTTGGAATTGAGCACCCAGATGACTTGCTTGAAGATATTAAATCAGCACTTAAGAATATCTAAAAAAAACTTTAAAATTCAATTGTAACAACCTGACACAAAAAACTTCAAATATATTGTTATAAATTCGTAAGTTGAATACCTGTTTTTTATACTTATTTTAGATTTTAATTTTAATCAAGTTTTACCAAGGAGGAACGAATGTTTATAACAAGAAAAACAACAACACTAATTTTAGCATTTTCTTTAATTTTTGCTAATTTTCTTTTCCCTAATTCATTATCAATAGCTGAAAATGGAGATGGCACTTGGAATGTAAATTATTCTAGTGATTCAGATATAGGTGGTTTTCAATTTAATACAGANGGGGCTNCTATTGTTAGTGCNTCTGGTGGTGATGCAGCNGCAAATGGATTTATGGTATCTACCAGTGCTACGACAGCATTAGGTTTTTCGCTTTCTGGTGCTACAATACCAGCTGGCGATGGAACTTTATTAGTTCTTTCAGTAGATGGAAATTTAAGTGGATTGAGTAGTATTGTAGTTTCAGATCCATCGGGCAGCAATCTTGATTTCACTTTTGATAGNGGAGAGGATGTAGTGGANCCTGATCATGTTGTNGAAGTTGGAGGTGGTGCAAACCAGTTTTCTCCTCAAGATATATCTATAGAGGTTGGTGAAACAGTCCAATGGGTTAATTTGAGTGGCTTTCATAATGTAAATGGTTCTACAGANACATTCCCAAATAACCCTGCTTCATTTTATAGTGGTGCATCTTCATCGGATGCATGGACATATTCATTTACATTTGATATTGAAGGTGTTTATGATTATCAGTGTGATCCACATGCAGGTATGGGGATGACTGGGACAGTTACTGTTGGCAATGGAGGCGGTGATGATGGCGGTGAAGGAGTAATTGGAGATGANCCAAACTCATTATGGTTGATTGAGAATGGTGATGGAAGTTGGTCTATAGGTTTTAATAGTAGCNATGATATTGGAGGNTTTCAGTTAAATATAGATGGTGNATCAATCAATGGAGCATCAGGTGGAGCTGCTACNGATGCAGGTTTTATGCTTTCTACTAGTGCAACAACTGTATTGGGATTTTCTTTATCAGGAGCAACTATCCCTTCACAAGAAGATGGTATTTTGATAGATTTAGATTTAGATGGTNCTCCTTCAGGAATCAGTGGAATTGTNGTNTCTGANCCAACAGGTAGTGATTTAGGTTTTACATATGATGATGGGTCTGTAACGGTATACTGCGAAGATATGTCTGCTTGTAATTATAATGAGGAAGGTGACTGTATATATGCCGAACAGAATTTTGATTGCGATGGAAATTGCATTGTAGGAGAAGATTGTTTTGGTGAATGCGGTGGCGATGCTGTTGAAGATGAGTGTGGTGAATGTGGTGGTTCAGGAGCAAGTTTCCAATGTTGGGATGGTTCCGTAGAGTGTAGTGAGACAGATTGTCCAGATGAGCCCGAAGATTTAATAGAGCTATCTTTCCAAAACATTGATACTTCATCAGGGACATTGGATGTCTATATGACAAACACATCTCCTGTTGCAGGTTTCCAAGTGGAATTAAGTGGTTTAAATATCACAGGTGCTTCAGGTGGATCGGCTGCAGATGCTGGATTTACTGTCTCTACAGGTTCTACAACTTTATTAGGCTTTTCATTGACAGGCTCAACTATTCCTGCTGGGGAAGGATTGTTATTAAGTGTTACATTTGATTCCCCTGGAACAGATATATGTTTTGAGAGTGCTGTAATGTCTGACTCGTCAGGCTCAGCGATTGATACAAATTTAGGAGATTGTTATTCAGGAACTCCAGGTTGTATGGATGCTGCGGCATGTAATTACAATATGGATGCAACATATGATGATGGTTCATGTGCATATGAATTTGATTGTGCTGGTGAGTGTGGCGGTGATGCAATTGAAGATTGTGCTGGTGAGTGTGGCGGTGATGCAATGGAAGATTGTACAGGAGTTTGTAATGGTACAGCAGAATACGATTGTGCAGGAGTTTGTGAAGGAGATGCAATTGAAGATGCATGCGGTGTTTGTGAAGGGTCTGAAACTGATCCCGCAAACTGTATTCAAGAAGGATTTAGTTTATATTTTGGTGATATTGATTTAGTGAATGGTACACTTGATGTTGTGATGAATAATGAATCAGATGTAGCAGGGTTTCAATTTAATATTGAAGGTCTAAATATTACGGGTACTTCAGGTGGTTCAGCTTCCGATAATGGGTTCTCAGTATCTGCTGGTGGCAGTACGGTAGTAGGTTTTTCATTGACAGGTGCAGTTATCCCCCCTAGTAATGGAGTATTAGTTTCTTTAACATTTGATAATGCAGGGGATGAGTTATGTATATCAGGTGCGATTTTATCTGATGCTTCAGCCAACTCTTATGATGTAGAGGTAGGAGATTGTTTTGATGGATATGGATGCATGGATATGAGTGCATGTAACTATGACCCTTCAGCTCAATTTGACGATGGCTCATGTGCATATGAATTTGATTGTGCTGGAGAATGTGGTGGAGATTCTATTGTTGACGATTGTGATGATTGTGTTTCTCCTGGAAATTTCAATGATGCTCAGGACTGTTTTGGAGTTTGCGATGGCTCTGGAGCAACAGATATTGCAGGAGCTTGTTGTGATTCATCGGAGCTTGATGCATGTGGATTATGCTTTGGTCCAGCGACAGACCCTTCGCAATGTGAACCAAATGTAACGGTGTCTATATCAGCTTTATCAATGGCAGATTCAGTATTTACTGCAACAATAAATATGGAAAATACAGTTCCTGTTGCAGGTTGGCAATTTGACTTAACTTCAATTCCTGAAGGTGTTTCTATATTAAATGTTTATGGAGGTTCATCAGAGGATGCAGGGCACAATGTTTCTTTTAGTCCTACGGGTACAGTGATAGGATTTTCACTAGCTGGGGTTGCTATCCCATTTGGGAACGAGCCTCTTGCATATGTTGATTTGGCAATATCAAGTGATTATGCTATTTTAGATTTAGAAAATGGAATTTTTTCTGATTTATTAGGAAGTTCAATACCTGTTGAGTATGGAGATCCGTATTTATATGGTGATTTACCAGAAATTCCATCTGCACCTACAGGTTTAACAGCTACATTAGTAGATGGTATTAATGTTGATTTAGCATGGAGTGAGTCAGATTTAGCTGATTTTTATAGTATTTATCGTGATGGAGTTTTTATTGCTGCATTGTCGGCAACTCAATTCTCAGATTTAGGATTACAAGAGTTAACGTCATACTCATATTATGTTACTGCATCAAATATTTCAGGTGAATCTGGAATGTCTAATGAGGTTTCTATTACCACAGATTATGAGCCATTTGATGTATTGGCTCCAACATCATTAATTGCTACTGGAGGAGATTCTGAGGTTGATCTTTCTTGGATTAATCCTTCAAGCGGTGGCGGTGGTAATGATGGTGTAGGTCAAGCCTGTGAAGGTTGTGGTGCTACGAACTGTGTTTATGATTGTCAATTGCAATGTGTTGATGCAGATGTTCTGGCGACTTGGATTGGTGATGGTTTTTGTGATGATAATACTTGGGGGATGTATTTAGACTGTCCAGAATTTGACTGTGATGGTGGTGATTGTCCAGATTTAGATTGTGATGGTGGTGCTAGTGGTACAACTGGTGGTACAACTGGTGGTACAACTGGTGGCGGTTCTCCTGAATGTGAAGATTGCGAACTTGATTTTACAGCATATGGTGCAGAGTGTTGTGATGTTGCATGGACAACTTTTGGAATTACATGTGCTGATTTAGAGGCCAATTATAATTGGGACTGTACAGGTTGCAATTGTCCTGGTGATGCTGCTTCATTTTCAGCGGGAGAAAATGTATCATATGAGCAGCCTATATCTGTTTTTGTTGAAGAACCAACAAAAGAGTATTATCATGTAGAAAATAATAGCATGCGTGATGAATTGACAGGTATAAAAATTTATCGTGCATCGATGGATTCAGAATTTATAATGATTCAAGAATTAGCAGGTACTCCTGAATCTTATACGGACTCAGATGTTATGAATGGTGTCGAATATACTTATGCTGTTACTGCAGTATATGATGATGGTGCCTTTGAATCGGATTATTCAAATATTGCAACCGCTACTCCTGTTAGTACGATTGCATTAAATTTGTCAGATGGAAGTGTTCAAAGTGGAGAGCAAGTAATGTTGCAATTGTCAATGCAAAATTCTGATGCAGTTGCGGGAATTCAATTTGATTTAGCAAGTGTCCCTGATTATCTTACATTGGTTGATGCGGTTGGTTCAGAAAGGATTCCAGATGATTGGTCTATAACTACAAATGCAGATGGGCGAGTGTTAGGATTATCTTTCCAGGGTACAACTATTGCCCCAGGTCAAGGCAACATATTGTCTTTATATTTTGATTCTTTTGCATCTGAGCCATCAGAGGTTTCGGTTTGTACTGGAGGTGAGATATTTTCAGATTCTAATGCAAATCCATTTGATGTTGTAGGTAGTTGTGGAACTGTTGATATTACAGTTGAGGGTATAGAGGCTTTTGTGAATTATAGTGGAGGACCAGTAGATCAAGGTGGAGCCTTAAGTGTTTCTGTTACGATGGAGAATCCTGAAGAGGTAGCTGGTTTTGAATTGCATTTACAAGATACTCCAGAGTCAATGACTGCTATAGATGTTACCTTGAGTCCAGCATTAGAGGCATTAGGTGGAACATCTAATATGAGCAATGTAAATGGAGAAGCGGTTATCTTGTGGTTTTCTTTAACGGGAGCTACTATCCCTGCAAACTTTGGTGAATTATTAACTGTTGAGTATGAAATATCTGAGGATGCTCCTGATGGAGATGTTGATATGTCATTTGGAGAGTTGACTACATTTTCTACTAGTTTAGGTCAGTCAATGTTTTGGAACGGGATAGGTACAACGATTCCTGTTGGGCTTCCTGATGTGTATTTGTCACTAATTCAAACTAGTGAAAACACTTATGATATTCATATGGATAATAATGATGCAGTATCTGGATTTCAATTTTCTATCGCAGATATTCCAGATAACCTGATATTTGTAGACATTATTCCTACAGATAGGGTGCCAGAAGATTGGGCTGTATCAGGGAATGAAAATAATGGGCTTGCTAGTATGCTTGGGTTTTCATTTACAGGTACATCGATGGAAGCGGGTTCAGGGCCAATTGCAGAAGTTACTGTGTCTACTCCAGGCAATGATTTTTCTACAGAGTTAAGTTTTTATGAAGCAATTTTATCGAGTCCTACAGCAGATGCTTATTGGACAGTAACAGAAGGAACGACATTCTCAAGTTCGTTTACTCCTCCTGGTCCAGAAATCATGTTGATGGCTGAAGGCGGAAGCTTTGAAGTCGATTTGAGTTGGGAATTAGCTAGCTTTAATAGTAGAGATGTAGTTGATTTGACATTGGAGAATGTTGATTTAGCTGCTGGTACTGCAGATGTTTATATGGCTAATGCAGAGCCGGTAGGTGGATTTCAGATTGAGTTTTCAGGTGCAGATCTTTTATCTGTTTCTGGAGGTAGTTCTGCAGATGCAGGATTTACGATTTCTACAAGTTCGTCAATAGCCTTAGGCTTTTCTTTGACAGGAGCAACAATACCATCAGGATCAGGACTTTTATTTAGCATGACATTCAATGCAACTGATTCTGAATTATGTTTTGATGTTGCGACAATGTCTGATCCTACAGGTTCAGCTTTAGCTACTACATTAGGAAATTGTGAGCCAAGCAGTGATGATGGTGGTGGCGATGATGGTGGTAGCGATGGAGGATCTGATTCTCCAGTTTCATTATCATTAATGAATATTGATGATGATAGTTTTGATGTTTGGATGGAAAATACATCTGATGTTGGAGGGTTTCAAATTTCATTCTCAGGAATTGAAGTTGTGGGTGCTGGAGGTGGAAGTTCTTCAGATGCAGGATTTATGCTTTCAACAAATCAATCTATGGTTCTTGGATTTTCATTGACAGGTGCTTCTATTTCAGCAGGGTCAGGGGTATTATTCACTGTTGATTATTTATCAACTGGAACTGATATTTGTTTTGACATGGCAACTATGTCAGACCCTGTAGGTCAAGCGTTAGATACGTATCTCGGGGGTTGTAATGGTGAAGATGCTGATACAGGTGGTAGTGATGGTGGAAATGATATAGAAGGTTGTATGGATATGGGTGCATGTAACTATAATATGGAAGCAACGGTAGATGATGGTTCTTGTGAATATGAAACATGTACGGGCTGTATGGATATGGATGCATTGAATTATGATCCAAATGCAACTATTCCATGTATTGATTGTTGTGATTATCCAAATATGACTATGACATTTAACGTATGGAGAGATGGTCAGGTTGTCGCATCTGGTTTAGAATCATATGATTATGTTGACTCAGGCTTAGCTGCTGGTGTAGAATATTGTTATCAAGTATCAGCATATTTAGATGGAGTTCCGGCTGGAATTTCAAATGAAGCATGTGCTACAACTGATAATGTTATTGGCCAAAATGTTCAGATAGATGCATTGCAGGTTAATTTTGTATCATTCAATGTAGAACCTGAAGATGCTAATATATCTTCAATATTTGAAAATACAGATTTATTGATACTTGCTAATGATAGTGGTCAGTATTTTGCTCCAAACTTTGGTGTAGATCAAATTGGAGAATGGGCAGCAACTGATGGATACAGTCTGTTCCCATCAGGCACAAATAATCAAACAGTATCAGTTTCAGGTGCTCCTGTTTCACTTGACACAGAGATAGCTGTTAATGCAGCGCAATTTAATACTATATCATATTTGCCTCAAGACTGCCTTGATACAGATGCAGTATTTGCTGGATATGAAGGTGATATTCTTATTGTCAAAGATGATTCAGGGACATATTTTGTGCCAGGTTTTGGTGTTATGACATTAACAGAGATGTGTCCAGGTGAAGGGTATGAAATTTTCTTAAGCAGTGCTGATGATATTGCTTTCATGTATCCTTCAGGCGACATGGCTCGTGCAAATTCTGAGTTATCACAGTATTGGTCAGATTATAAGTTGAATAGTGTATCTACTCAATATGAGATTGCAAAAACAGGTCTCTCTCATCCAATCATTATTACTGAGCTAACTGGTTC